>JALHUM010000086.1 GCA_022865905.1 Anaerolineales bacterium
CGGGCGAGGAATCGGTCACGCCGTTTTCCAACGTTGGGGTATTGAGCTTCAAGACGAAGCCATTGGTGTTGCCGTCCGTGCCGGGACAGGGCAGCACACCCGCGCCGCTCGTCCAGGAGGCCAAGCAGTAATTGGCAACGAAATCGTAGGCAACCGCATAGCTCACAGAGACGTTGATGTCCACCCAGAACGAGCTATTGGCGGAGGTGCCGATTCCAAACAAGACGCCAGATGCGTTGCGCAACTGCCAGTATCCCCGGTAGTGACCGTTGACGGCCGGCGCGGTCATGTTGGCCGACACATCCACTGTTCCTCCGGGCGCTACACTGGTAGGCAGGTTGACCACGCTGGGCGCGCCCATCTGGCTCCCGCTGACGAAGACCAGGGCATACGAGGTCGTCCAGGTGCAGGTGCCGATGTTCTTCAAGCGCCAGGTCTTGGTGAACGCCGCGCCGGGCGCGAAGTTGGTGCCATCCGGCACGGTGATATCGGCGACGAACTGCGCCCAGTCGCAGCGCGTCACTGCTGCCGCCGGCCGGGAGCCAACCACGGCCACTGGCATGAATTGGACCAGGATGGCTAGGATCAGGATAGCCGGGATGAAAATGCGTCGTGCAATCATAGGTTCCTCCTCCGCAGGTCAGTAGACAAAACGCAGGGGTGAATTGTCGCAGCGCGTGGGAACAACCCCTGCATACCACTTGAAAGACGATCTTTCACAAAAAATGTTCCCACTCACCATTCCTTGCAACTATGATAGCGCATTTTTCATAAAATGGATATACCATTTTTGACCCTTGCAGATATGAACCTTTTGCCCCTGCCCCCCTTTCATCCCCCCATTCGCAAAGTTCCCCGAAAATGGGGGGACAGAGGGGGCAGCGAGTATAATTCCACGATGCCCAAACACGTACGGAGAAGAAAATGGCAGAAGAACAAATATATTAATGCCCCGTAAGATCCTGCACCTCGACCTGGACGCCTTCTTCTGCGCAGTGGAAGAGCTGCACGATCCGGCCCTGCGCGGCAGACCCTTTGCCGTGGGCGGACGGCCGGAGGAACGTGGGGTGGTATCGTCCTGCTCGTACGCGGCACGCAGGCTCGGGGTCCACTCGGCGATGCCGATGAGCCGTGCGCTGCGCCTCTGCCCAGGGCTTCTCGTCGTCCCGCCGCGCCATCACACCTATGGCGATGTCTCAGCCCAGGTGATGGATCGCTTGAGCCAGATCACGCCCTTGCTCGAGCAGGTCTCGATTGACGAAGCCTTACTGGAC
Source organism: Anaerolineales bacterium (assembly GCA_022865905.1). Taxonomy (GTDB): domain Bacteria; phylum Chloroflexota; class Anaerolineae; order Anaerolineales; family Villigracilaceae; genus CG2-30-58-95. Next base: position 1,275 of record JALHUM010000086.1, read on the forward strand.
GTGAGCGACCTGCCTGAGCCAGGCGAAGCCCTTGCACGGCGATTGCAGGAGCAGATCCGCAAGGAACTTGACCTGCCCTGTTCGTTGGGTGTGGCTACGAACAAACTGGTCGCCAAGATCGCCACCGATGTTGGGAAGAAAGCCGCCCTGAGCGGAGGGTCGAGTAGCGCATCGTCCCCGAAGGGGGAAGCGTATCGAGACCCGCAGTCGAAGGGCGGGGGACCGCCGTGCGCCATCACTGTTGTCACGCCCGGGGAAGAAGCGGCCTTCCTGGACCCTTTGCCTGCGGACATGCTGTGGGGCGTGGGGCCGAAAACCGCCGCCAAACTGGCCGAGCTTGGAATTCACACCATCGGCGACATCGCTCGCTGGCCCGCAGATGACCTGATCCATCGCTTCGGTGAGAATGGGCGCGAGCTTTCCCGTCATGCGCGCGGCATTGACGAACGGCCGGTAGTGACCGAACACGCCGTCAAATCCATCAGCCAGGAGGTGACTTTTGCCCGTGACGTGCGCGAGGACAAGGTTCTCGAAAGCACGCTACGCGAGCTATCTGCCCAGGTGGGACGCCGCCTGAGACGGGCTGACCTGGCTGGGGCGACGGTCAAGATCAAGATCCGCTGGCCGGATTTCACCACCCTGACCCGGCAGGTGACCCTGCCCCAACCCAGCGACCAGGACGAGGAGATCGCCGTCACCGCGCTCGACCTGTTGGCGAAGGTACGACCAAAGGGCAAGGCGGTGCGGTTGATCGGCGTCGGCGTGAGCGGGTTGGGCGCGCCGGTGCGACAGCTTGAATTGTGGGGCGAATATGCCGAGAAGGCGCGCCGTTTGCAAGCCACGTTAGATGCACTCCACGAGCGTTTCGGCGATAAAGCCATCCGGCGCGGGAAGTACTCACAGATCAAACACAAATGACACGAAGGGGCACAAAGTAAGCGGTGACGCGTACTTTTGACGCCGCTGCGTTGTATAATCAAACCAGAAAAAGACCCTGAGGAGGCTGCCATGCTCAAGCTCGACCTGCGAAAAGAACTGAAATACCTCTACGCGCCTTCTGCCAAGAAGGTAGGGATTATCGAAGTGCCCTGCTTCCAATTTGCCATGATTGATGGGCAGATCGAGACGGGCGAAGGGCCGTCCACCTCGGCTTCGTTCCAGGAGGCGCTGCAAGCCCTCTACGGCATCTCGTACACACTCAAGTTCACCTCGAAATTACGCAAGGAGAATCCGATAGATTACCCCGTCATGGCGCTGGAGGGATTGTGGTGGGTCAAATCGGGAGAGTTCAGCTTCGAACGCAAGGAGGACTGGCTCTATACCCTGATGATGCTCCAGCCGGACTTCATCAGCGCGGAGATGTACGGCGAGGCCCTACAACAACTGCGCAAGAAGCGCGGCGACAACCCCACACTGGCAAAGATGCGCCTCGAGACATTCGAGGAGCGCCTGTCCATGCAGATCATGCACATCGGGCCGTACGCCGACGAACCGGCCACCATTGCAAGCATGACCGCCTTCGCCGTGGAGTACGGCTACCGCCGGCGCGGCAAGCATCACGAGATCTACCTGGGCGACCCGCGCCGTGCCGACCCCGCCAAGCTCAAAACCGTGCTGCGTCATCCAATTGAAAAAACCTCCTAAGCAGATTCCCGGCGGGTCTGAGAACCACAGACACTTGAACCTGCGCTAGTGCAGGTGTGTACACAGATGAACATATATAATTTTATTGGGGGTGAGAATTTATCTATGTTCATCCCTTTCATCTGTGGTTGAAAAAGGAGAGTTCGATGCCTGTCAAAACCGGTTCCCTGACCCTCAGCACGCGCGGCGAGGCGGACGTGCACGACATCACCGATGAACTTGCGCGCCTCGTGGTTGAATCCGGCCTGACCTCCGGCACGCTGACTATCTTCTGCCCCTCCTCCACCAGCGGGGTGACAACCATCGAGTATGAGCCGGGCGCGGTGGCGGACCTGCGCCGCCTATTCGACGAGATCATCCCGCCGGGGCGCACTTACGCCCACGAGGCCGCCTGGCACGACGGAAACGGTCACAGCCACGTGCGCGCCGCGCTGTTGGGGCCTTCGCTGACCGTACCTTTCGTGGCTGGCCGCCTGACACTCGGCACCTGGCAGCAGGTGATCTACGTGGATTTCGATGTCAGGGCGCGAAGGAGGGAGCTGGTGGTGCAGATGATCGGAGAGTGAGAGTTGTGTTAAGTTCTTCTGCTCTCACGCAGCCGTCCTCGTCTGGGGCTGGGGGATGGTGAAAATCCCGAACAGCTGCCTCAGCCAACCGGGTTCGACTTCCCTGCCGCGCGCGTAGCCCACCCCGAATTCGTTCAATCGGCGCATAAAGACCGCAAGCCGCTGCTGAAAATCCTTGAAATCCTTCTTCTCTTTCGGCGTCCAACCCGTCTCTGCGAAAGCCGTCAGGCGGGGATAGGTCTGGTAATCGAGGCGCGCCCGCGTTGAGACGAACTCTGTCCACATCAGGGCTTCCAGGCCGAGGACATTCCGCGCAGCCCGGGCATCCAACTCCCGGAAAATCGGCTCGAAGTGGTAGGCCTTGCTCAAGGGAGTCAAGCTGTAGGAGTGATCTAGGTAGGCGTACAGGTAAGACGAGATGACCGCCTGCCTCCCGTCCCGTATGGCTTTAATAAACGCTTTGCGATTCCGCATCCAGTATTGGGGCACAGCGCTCGCATCCAATCCCTGCGCCAAGATTTCATTCCAGCCCACCAGCCTGCGCCCGTGCGAGGCCAGGTATTTGGCAATGCGGTTGGTGAAATACACCTGGAGCGCGTGTTCGTCTTTCAGCCCCCCCTGCCGGATGCGCCGCTGGCAAGCGGGACATTCCTTCCAACGTTTCTTGGGCGCCTCGTCGCCGCCGATGTGGATGAAAGGTGAGGGGAAAAGCGCCATCACTTCGTCCAGCACATTTTGCAGGAAGGTGAACGTCTCCTCTTTACCGGCGCAGTAAATGTCCTCCATGATGCCGAAGCGGCAGGCCACCTCGAACGGTCCGCCCGTGCAGCTCAATTCGGGATAAGCCGCCAAAGCCGCCAGTGAGTGACCGGGCATCTCAATCTCTGGGACGATGGTGATGTGATGTTTGGCGGCATAGGCGACGATTTCCTTGATCTCCTCCTGGCTGTAGAACCCACCGTGAGGGACGCCGTCATGCTCCCCCATGAATCCGCGCGCTGTCCCCTTGCGCTGCGAACCGACCTCAGTCAACCTGGGATAACGCTCGATCTCGACGCGCCAGCCCTGGTCTTCGGTCAGGTGCCAGTGCAACACGTTCAACTTCTGCAGAGCCATCAGGTCGAGGGTGCGCAGCACGGTTTGCTTGCCGTGGAAATGACGCCCTTCATCCAACATGTAGCCGCGCCATTCGAAGCGAGGCCAATCTAGGATCGTGACACAAGGGAACTGCCAGTCCATGGACGGGACAAAGACGCGCCGCTCGACCTCGGCCGGCAGCAATTGGCGCAGCGTCTGGATGCCATAGAATACCCCGGTCGCGTGGGGCGCTTCGATGCATACCGCTATGGGCGATACAACCAAACGATAACCCTCCCGGCCCAGGCCCGCGCGGACGTCTCCGCTCACCAAACGGATGGCATTTGTCCGGCTCGGCTCATCCAGTTGGATGGGCAAAGGAAAACCTGTTGGCGGACTCAGCAAATCTTGCATATAGGCCGCGTTCCACTGGTTTGACTCTTCTGCACAGATGACCGTATCCGGTGTGAGCACGAACTGGCCCATACCCGGCTCCATCTCAGCCGGGCGTGGGATGATGGAGAATGGCTCAAGGGAAGTAGAGTAATTTTTCATAAAACAACCTACCGCCAGTATAGAGCAAATCCTGCCGCGATTCAACCGCCAAATCCAATGTCGGAGAAGTTGGACTCCGTTCGGGATGAGAAAGTGCCGAACATTGTGGGTAATCATTTTACAGTGTCATTCTGAGCGACCGGAGGGAGCGAAGAATCTCCATTTTTGCTGGGAATTTGAGATTATTCGCTGCCTCGCGGCTCAGAATCACAGACCGTTACAATCTTTACCCACTAAGTTTGGGCACTCCCCGGGATGATTGCATACAAGCCCTGCTCAGGTTACAATACAAATGGATGAACGCCATCCGTAGAATCCTCCCCTTCCTTCTATCCCTGGCCGCCCTGACCCTGGTCTCGCCGCGCGTTCCCCGCGCCTGGGAACTGACTCCGCAAGGATTGCAGCTCGTTCCCCTCCCCGCGTCCTTCGAGTTATTGGAAATACCTAAACAAGCCGATCTGAATATAGATGGACTCCCCGAAACACTGCGCCTGGCGGACGGCCACCTGGCGATCCTTTCCGGGACGCAGGCCGTCTGGCAAAGTCCCGAAGCCTGGCGCGTCGCCCAGGCCGCCTTTAACGACCTGAACCGCGACGGAACTCCTGAAGTCACCTTGCTGGTCTGGCGGCCTTTCCGCCCCTGGCCGGTGGACGCCTGGCTGCCCCACGGGGGGCGCATCTCAGAATTTCACGACGCCGAAGGGCAATCCTGCCACCTGATCCTGATCGGCTGGAAGCGGGGGATTTACCGTGAGTTGTGGGCCGGTTCTGCGTTGGCCGAGCCGCTGCGCGCCTTTGCCGCCGCCGACTTCAACGCGGATGGCAAGGAGGAGCTGGCCGCGCTGGAAGCCGCGTATGACGATCCGCCGTCCGCTGCGGCGAGCAGGCTCAAAGTCTGGGAATGGAACGGATTCGGCTTCAGCGCCGTCTACAGCCTGGAGGGAAGATTCCGCCAAATGCAGATCGTACGCGGCACGGATGGACGCGTCATGATCTTGTCCCCTTAATCCGTGCTTCGATAATCCAAAAGGAGAATGCCATGCAAAATCCAAAATACAAATCAATTTGGCTGGTCATAAGCGTACTATTGATCGTCTCGCTGGCCTGCGACATCCCCATACAGCTTACCCAGACGCCCGCCGCGCCCACCGAGCCAGGCGCGCTCGCCACGCCGACGACTTCCGGGCCGCTCCCCACCCCGCCGCCCGGCATCTACCCGCCTGCCTTTTCGGAGTATCCGGTCGTGCTGGTCAACCTGCCGGTCACTTTCGCTGGCGGCGACTACACCCTGCCCGTGGATTTGAACGCCGTCCATGGCATGGATACGGTCGAACTCACGCCGCAGGCCCAGGCGTTGCTGTCGCAAAACGGCTTCGTCGTCCTGCCGCCCAATCCGGGCGAATTTCGC
>JALHUM010000087.1 GCA_022865905.1 Anaerolineales bacterium
CCCTCGACCTGCCTATCCCGATCCTGGATGTGGGCTGTGGCGACGGTCACTTTACGGCGCGCACGTTCGATCATCCGATTGATGTTGGCCTCGACCCCTGGCATGGGCCGATCCACGAGGCGGGTCGGCGAGGGACGTATCGCCTGCTGGTCGAAGCGGATGGCGCGGCGATGCCTTTCCCGGATGGATATTTCGCCTCGGCGTTCAGCAACTCGGTGCTGGAGCACATTCCGCATGTGGGGCAGGTGCTGGCTGAGGCCGCCCGCGTATTGGAACCCGGCGCGCCTTTTTATTTCTGTGTGCCCAACCCGCGCTATTTTTCGGAGTTATCTATCTCCCACCTATTGGGGAAGGGGTACATGGACTGGTTCCGGCGCATCTCGCGCGTCCAGCACGCTGACGGGCCTGAGGTCTGGCAGGAGCGACTGGAGCGGGTCGGCTTCCGGTTGGAGAAGTGGTGGCACTACTTTTCTCCGTCCGCGATGCGCGTGTTAGAATGGGGACATTATTTCGGCCTGCCGTCGCTGGTGGCGAAGAAACTCACGGGTAAATGGATTGTCGCCGAGACAAAGTGGAATTTGTGGCTGACCGAGCACTTAGTGCGGCAATATGCTTCGGTTAAGCCGGTTGAGGATGGTACGTTTACTTTTTACATTGCTCGCAAAGGTAAAACGTAATGGTAGCCTAAGGCTGCCATAATGCGCAAAACGTAATCGTTGCGTTTTACGTTTTACCGAGTAGGCCTTCGGCGAATTACGCCTATGCCTTTCGACGCATCCTATTTCAGCACCAACACTTACAAAGATGTCTCGTTCGCCCGCTACAGCCAATACTGGTGGTCGAACCGCTTCTATGCCATCCTGGCGCGGCGATATGGCAAACGCGGCGCGCGTTTGCTCGAAATCGGCAGCGGACTCGGTCATCTCGTGGGGCAGTTGGAAAACCGCTTCCAGACTTATGCCGTTGATGTGAATCTTTGGGCGTTGCAGCAATCCCGCTCAATCGCTCCGCGCTCCTCGCTCCACGTCTCCCGCGCGGAGGAGCTTCCGTTTGCAAATGAGACATTTGGCGTGGTCATCATCAAGCATGTGGTCGAGCATCTCCCGAACGCTGGCCAGGCGATTGCCGAGTTGGGCCGTATCATTGCACCGAATGGCATGCTAATATTGGCGACGCCTAATCTCGATTCATTGCTCAAGCCGCTTAAAGGTGAAAAATGGATTGGTTTCCAGGATCCAACCCACATTTCGCTCAAGCCGCCCGCCGAATGGCTGGCGTTGATCCGGGGCGCGGATTTCAGTCCGCAGCTCGTCTTTGCCGATGGCTTCTGGGATGTGCCCTATATCCCATTCGTGCCGAAATGGTTGCAAAAACTATTTTTCGGTTTCCTTGGCGGATTTCAAGCCATCACCAGTCTTGTCTTTTTACCGTTAAAATGGGGCGAGAGCATGATCGTTGTCGCAAGGAAAAACCGAAAAACGAGTGATGAGTGATGCCTGAAGAACCCAGTGTATTGGATTACGTAAAGTTGAAACTGAAATTCTGGCAGCGAGGCGAGAAAATCGAATTGTCGCTCATGGAAACTCTGCCTGAAGTCGTTGAATCTGTTAGCCATCCACCACACGCTATCAGCCATCCGCCATCCGCCATCCGCCATCCGCCAATTCCCTTCCCCTGGCGTTCCCTCCTAGCCCTCACCCTGGCCCTCGGTGGGCAGCGCGCATTCGAGCCGAGTGGCCGCTCGCTCGGGTTGGGTCTTGGGTTATATTTCGCCGCCGCAACCTTGCTCATCTGGGCCTATTGGCGCGGCGAATGGACGCTTGCCTCACAACCCTCCTCTGAATCTCGTGCAGACACATTCAAGATAGGTCGGGTTACTTTTTTCGCCGCGATCCTCCTGGCAGTGGTGGCATTTTTAGCCCTCGGAGGCAATCTGTTCACGCCCTTCAACATGACGCAGTGGGCGCTGGCGCTAATCCTGCTGGTCTGGTCTTTGTGGCAACGCGGCCCAGAGGCGGAACCGGTCTGGAAACGCCTGTGGACTTTCTTGCGGCAGAAAGCCTGGCTGATCCGGGTCACGCGCTGGACATTACTCGTGCTGGTTGTGACTGCTGTCGTGGTCTTCTTCCGCGTCTATCAACTCAATCAAGTCCCCGCGGAACCGTTCAGCGACCACGCCGAAAAGATCCTGGACGTGTACGACATCACCCAGGGCCAGACGCACATCTTTTTCCCGCGTAATACCGGCCGTGAGGGCTTCCAGATGTACCTGACGGTTCTCGTCGCCTGGATTTTCCGCACGGGATTGTCGTTTCTGAGCCTGAAGATCGGCACTGTATTGTGTGGGTTGGCGACGCTGCCCTACATGTACTTGCTTGGCAAGGAGATCGGCAACCGGCGCGTGGGGTTGCTGGCGGTGTTCTTCGCAGGCATCGCCTATTGGCCGAACATCATCAGCCGCGCTGGGCTGCGCTTCCCGCTCTATCCCCTTTTCGTCACGCCGACGCTTTACTACCTCCTGCGCGGCCTGCGAACCTCGAAGCGCAACGATTTTATCCTCTCCGGCCTCTTCCTCGGCCTTGGGCTGCACGGTTACAGTCCCTTCCGCATCGTGCCGTTCGTGGTGGTGATCGCGGTCGGATTGTATTTGTTGCACGTGCAGTCGAAAGTCTCACGCAGGCAGGCCGTCATCTGGTTGAGCTTGCTGGCACTGGTGTCATTGTTCGTCTTCCTGCCGCTCTTGCGGTATATGGTGGAAAATCCACAGGCCTTTAATGATCGTGCCTTTTCCCGGCTGGGCGATGCTGAGAATCCGTTGCTTGGCCCAGCCTTGCAGGTATTCTTCTCCAATTCATGGAACGCGCTGCGGATGCTGAACTGGGACGACGGCGAGATCTGGGTCCATTCGGTGCCTCATCGCCCGGCATTGGACGTGGTTTCTGCCACCCTTTTCCTGAGTGGGTGTCTGCTACTCCTGGTGCGTTACTTGCGCCACCGTCACTGGCTGGACCTGTTCCTGCTGCTCTCTGTTCCGCTGCTAATGCTGCCCTCGATCCTTTCCCTGGCGTTCCCGAAAGAGAATCCAGCCCTCAACCGCGCCGCAGGCGCGCTAGTGCCGGTCTTCCTCATCGTGGCGCTGGCGCTGGATGGCCTGCTGACAGGCTTGGGGTCCGGTAGGTTTCGTCGCGCCGGAGCGACGCTGACCTGGCTAGTGACAGGCGTTATGTTGGTTTGGTCAGTCACTCAGAATTACGATCTGGTCTTCCGCCAATACAGAGGGCAATATCAGGCTGGGGCGTGGAATACGTCCGAGATGGGTGCGGTCATCAAGCAGTTCGGCCAGACCTACGGATCGACCGATAACGCCTGGATCGTGCCGTATCCTTATTGGGTGGATACGCGCCTGCCGGGCGTCTGGGCGGGCATCTCGAATCGGGACTTTGCCGTTTGGCCGCAGGAACTGGAGATAACACTTTCTGTGACCGGCATGAAGCTATTCATCGTCAATCCTCAAGATGTGGATACAGTGGAGGCGTTAAAGCTGCTTTATCCGCAAGGGGTGTTCAGCAAATATAAATCCGCGACAGGGATCGAAGGCAAAGATTTCATGATCTTCTTTGTGCCCCCACAATAGTTGCAAAATTCAAGGCGCGAAGAGGAAAGGTTTTATGGAGAAAAAAGCTTTATCGGCAGCGCATAACGAAAATAAATGGGCATGGGTCTATGATCTGCTGCTGATCGTCGTCCTGCTGGCGGGCGCCTATTTCCGCCTGGTGGGTATGGCCTGGGATGAAGACCAACACCCGCACCCGGACGAACGCTTCCTGACGATGGTCGAGACCAGTCTGCAGGTCAAGAAATGTGCCGACCCGAATATATCCGTGGATGTCTGTCCGCCTGACCAAATACGCTGGCTCGGCCTCTCGGATTACTTCAATACGGCGACCTCTCCTCTCAATCCGCACAACCGCGGCTTCTCCTACTTCGTCTATGGGACGCTGCCCATCATTATCGTCCGCTACGTTGCTGAGTGGGTTGGCCAGACCGGTTACGACCAGGTGAATCTGGTCGGGCGTGCGCTCTCTGCGCTGGCCGATCTTGGCTCGATCTTTTTCTTGTACTTGCTCGTGGACCGGCTTTACGGGCGGCGCGTTGCGCTGCTGGCTGCGGCGTTCTCGTCCTTGGCCGTGTTGCAGATCCAACAATCGCATTATTTCACGGTGGATACGTTCACTAATTTCTTCATGTTCCTGGCGTTGTATTTTGCGGTAGAAATTGCTTACGGCGCAGGTCGCCAGGGGATAAATCCCCTGGCTATAGATACCAAGTCGGCTGAAGCCGACTCGAGCGCGGCCAGCCGGATTTTTCCGGCTTCGGATTCTCAGCCGGGCGATCTCGCGCAGCACCCCGCTGAAGCATCCGCCGGCGGAATCGTGGTGCGCTTTATTCTCTACGTTTTCCGGTTTAGCTGGGCACCACTCTTTTGGCTCAGCCTGGGTTTCGGCTTCGCACTGGGCATGGCGGTGGCCTCCAAGATCAATGCGGTGATGTTGGCGGTGGTGCTGCCGTCCGCGTTTGCATTGAGATATTTTAGAACGAACAGGCAACTTGAAGAGCCAATCTCACCTGCACACCGGCACCCGTTGCTCATTTCCGGTCATTTGACTCTCGATAAAGTTGTTCTTTATATTATCGTCGGTGCCGTCGCCAGTATCCTCGCCTTCCGTCTCTTCCAGCCCTATGTCTTCAGCGGTCCAGGCTTCTTCAGCCTCAAGCCCAATCCGGCCTGGATCGCCAACATCAAGGAGCAGCGCACCCAGGCGAGCGGCGACGCGGACTTACCCTTCGCGCTCCAGTGGGCGCGCCGTTCGCACCTGTTTTCCTTCGAGAACCTGACCGTTTGGGGCTTAGGCTTGCCGCTGGGTATTCTGGCCTGGGTTGGATTCCTGTGGACGGGCTGGCGCATCCTGAAAGGCGAATGGAGGCAGCACCTCCTGCTGTGGGGCTGGACCGCGCTCTACTTCCTCTGGCAATCGCTCCAGTTCAATCCCACCATGCGTTACCAGTTGCCGATCTATCCGCTGCTGGCGATGATGGCGGCGTGGGTCGTTTTGCAACCGTTGCGCAAGACGGATTACGCATCACGTTTTACGCATTACGCATTATTTTTTTTGGGCGTCGTCGTCCTGTTCGCGACCGCTGCCTGGGCCTTCGCCTTTACGCGCATCTACACGCGCACCGAAACCCGCGTCGCTGCCTCACGATGGATCTACCAAAACGTCCCCGGGCCGATCAACCTGAGCATCCAGACCGCTGACGGAACGACCTATCAGCAACCATTGTCCTTTCCGTATGTTTACAGCCTTCAAGCCGGCGCGCCCTACAATTCCGGTTTTATCGCCCAGGCGGAAGGCATCCTGAGCCAGGTCTATCTGCCGCACGTCGTTGTCAGCTTGCCAACGCAGACGGCCAACCTGCTGCTGACCATCCGCCAGGGGCCGGAAGAGCCGCAACCGCTGGCCGCGTCCGTATTTGTGGCCCTTCCGCTCGGGTCGGCGGCTTCGACTGCGCAGGCCCTGTCCCTCGATCCGCCGTTATCCCTGAGCGCCCAACAGGTATATTATCTACAGGTTCAGTTGGTTGATCCGGCCGGCCAGGTGGACATATGCGGCCCAATCAGCCTGTCACTCCAAACCGTGAGCGGGCAGGTGAACCAACTCATCAATGCGCTGCCGCGGTGCCTGGTCAGCCCAGACCAGCCTTATTCCATTTCCTTCGTTGCCAGCGCGGACGGGATGTTGACGGGCGTCACGCTCGGCCGCGCTGTGAACGTTATCACGCCGACCACTTCCCAGACCTTGAGCCTGGTCGTCGCCACCGCGCCGGAGCCACAGCCGGATCAGGTGCTTGGCAGCGCCGCGCTCACGTCGGATTTCGCCCCGCAGAAGGATTTGCGCGGCGAGGCTTACGCCCTGACGCTCGACCAACCCGTTTTAGTAACGAAAGGTCAAACCTACTTCTTACACCTGGCAACGACCGGCGGCGCGCTGGCCCTGAGCGGGGCCGCGCCGGCCAACGAGACCGAATGGGACATGGGCCTCCCCTTCCGCCTGGATGGATACGATGCCTACGGCGGCATTTACAACGGCAACCTGAACCTCGAGATCTACTGGGACGACAACACCGATAAGCTGGTGCGTTTCCAGACCACGCTCGACCAGGCCGATTACATCTTCCTCTCTTCCAACCGCCAGTGGGCGAGCGTCACCCGCATCCCGGAGCGTTACCCGCTGACCACAACCTACTATCGCGAGTTGATCGGTTGTCCAGCGGATAAGGATGTCATCTGGTGCTATAACGTGGCTAAGCCAGGTATGTTCGCGGGGAACCTGGGCTTCGATTTGGTCGCTGTCTTCGAATCGTTCCCGAACCTCGGCCCG
>JALHUM010000088.1 GCA_022865905.1 Anaerolineales bacterium
AGAGGAGAAAAAGAAATCCTATGCTGACTTTCTTGCCGACGATAGCATGCCTCAAGAAGTACTGGCGTTACAGGTGCAGTTGGAACAACAACAAGCTGCACTTCGGGATTTAACCTTGGCGCGCGATACGGCTTGGAATGCCTATTCTGGGCTGATTAACCAAATTGAGGCGATAGAGGCTGGCATCCAGCCTTCAGAAGTGGAAGCACGCGTGGCAGTACAAGCCGCTGTCCCAACCCGGCCGGTCTCGCCTAAGAAAGCACAAAACATCGCCCTGGCCGGCGTAGCAGGTTTGATGCTTGGCATCTTTGGCGCATTTCTGGCAGGATTTCTGGCACGGCCAAAGACAAAGTAGGGGCAGATGCAAACTAACGGGCAATCAAAAATATCACCATTCGCAAGGTCATTTAATTGGCTGAGGAGCCTGATCACCAAAAAAAACCTACGGGCAGAGTTAGCCCGCAATGCGGTAGGAAGCCTAACCTTAAAGCTGGTCTATACTGCGCTCTCCTTTGCCGTAGGCGTCACTCTGGCGCGGCTGCTGGGTGCGGAGGGATACGGCATCTATGCCTATGTATTTGCCCTGGTCTCTCTGCTCTCCATACCGGCCGAGTTCGGGCTTCCCAACCTGGTGGTGCGGGAGACGGCAAAGGCCCTGGCCAGGCAGGAATGGGGAGCGATTCAGGGCGTCTGGCGCTGGGCCGGCAAGATCGTGGCTATCCTGACCGCGACTCTGGTTTTGGGCGCCGGTGTGGTGGTTGTGATCTGGGGAGATCGTTTCAGCCGCGAGCAACTGGTCACCTTTTCCTGGGGCCTGGCATTGGTACCCCTGATAGCCTTGGGGGATCTGCGCGGGGCGGCGCTGCGCGGGCTGAACAGAGTCATCCAGGGGCAGCTTACGGAACAAGCGCTTCTGCCAGGCTTCTACTTCTTGTTCATTCTTGGCACGGCTTTTTTTTTGTCAACAGGAAATCTGACGCCAGCCATGGCCATGTCGCTGCAAGTATTGGCTGCCGCCCTGGCTTTCGCCATAGGCTCCTGGCTTTTATGGCGGGCAACACCTTTGGAAGTTCGCCGCGCGAAACCGGTTAGCGAAGGCCGCCGCTGGCTTGCCAGCACGCTGCCGCTGGCTTTCATTGGCGGAATGCAATTGATCAACCACCGCACGAGCATCCTCATCCTGGGTCTGTTCGCTGATTCCGCACAGGTGGGCATCTACAGGGTGGCCGATCAAATGTCCACGCTGGTTTCTCTGGGGCTCTTTGCCATAAACATGGTGGCAGCCCCGCAGTTTGCCCGCCTCTATGCCCTGGGAGACATGGCCCGCCTGCAGCGGGTGGCGACCGCCAGCGCCCGCGTGGTGCTCTCCTTGACTTTGCCTGTTGTGGTAATATTTCTGCTCTTTGGCAAACCGCTCTTGAAACTTATATTCGGTACTGAATTTGTACCCGCCTATAGTCCCTTGACGATTCTTTCCCTGGGTCAACTGGTAAATTCAGCCATGGGTTCCGTAGCGTTTCTCTTGAACATGACCGGGCACGAGCAGGATACGGCGCGTGGCATGGTTGTTGCTGCTGTCGCTAATATTGTGCTGAACCTGGTTTTGGTCCCATTATGGGGACTTAAAGGCGCCGCGCTCGCCTCGGCGGTTACGTTGACCGCATGGAATGTTCTGTTGTGGCTGGCAGTGCGCCGCCGGTTGAAGATTAATAGCATGGCTTTTGATCTGTTTTGAGGTAATTCAGGCAAAGCATAGTGGCATGGAAGAAATGTTGGTAATCAAGGAGATCTTCTCTTCATGCGAAAGGTGACCATTGTGATTGCGGGTGCACAGAAGGCTGGAACAACTTCCTTATTGATTATGGCCGATCGACAAAATCAATGGATGTGGATTGCTGCAAGCGCGAAATTGATTAATTTTATGCTGGGCGTTTGGCCTTATGACCGGCGAATTTTGAAAGGTGTTGTGGCTGCTGGTGTAACCATAATCGTCCTTCTGGTGTTGAATCTGTTTTCCTTCGAATATGCGCTTCTCCATCTGGGTATCGCGATTGTTTTGTCTTTCGGTGTCTTTGCAGGTATACTGTTATCGTTGGGTCTGGTGGCCGAGGATCGAGAATTTTTACGAACGCTTCAGTTATAAACCTTTTCCGTGAATATGCTCTTCGCGCCCGCCTTGCGGCGGGAAGGAGCGATGCAACCGGTTTCCGGCGGCGATTATTAAAATATGCCAATCCCATTCCCTTCTTTTTCACATTTTTCGAACGATGCCTGTTTCTCTCCTCTTACAGAAGCGAGATACTGATCTAACCGGTCGGTAGAATGTCA
>JALHUM010000089.1 GCA_022865905.1 Anaerolineales bacterium
CGCAATTCACCCAACCACTCGTCACATTCGCCGGAAAAGGCGGCCTGCGCGGCGACCATTCCCAGGCTGCTGACGTGCAGCGTCAGGCGCTCGACTTCTTTCTTGAAGCGCTGGCGCAGTTCATCGTTTGGAATAATGGCACATCCGCAATACAAGCCAGGCACGTTGAAAGTCTTGCTGGGCGCGACCAGGGTGATCGTCCGCGTGGCAACCTCCGCTCCGAGCGTGGCGAGGGGAATATGCTGCGCATCATCCAACAGCAGCTCGCTGTGGATCTCGTCCGAGCAGATGAAGACGGCATTTCGCAGGCAGATTTCCGCCATGCGGGTCAATTGTTCGCGGCTGTAAACCTGCCCGGTCGGGTTGTGCGGCTGGCAGAGCAGGAACAGTCGTGTGCGCGCCCCGCCGGAATTCAGCGCGGCTTCGAAGGAGTCGAAATCTACCTCATAATGCAGCGTATGCTCATTATCCACCTGCGCGCCCCTTGCGGGGTATTGGGCGAGCAGCGCCAACTGGCGCACAAGTCCTACTTTCTCGTGCACACTCAGAAAAGGTGGATAGACCGGCGTTTGGATCAAGATGCCGTCACCCGGCTGGCATGTCACACGCGCCGCTAAGTTAACCCCGCTGATGACGCCAGGTGTGAGAACAACCATCTCAGGCGTCACATGCCAGCCGTAGAGCCTCTCCATGCGCCGGGCAACCACTTCCAGCAGTTTCTTGGGCGGAGCCTCGTAGCCGAATATCCCGTGCGCCACCCGGGCGCGCAGAGCCGCAAGGATCGGTTCCGGAGCGGGAAAGTCCATGTCCGCCACCCACAGCGGCAGAACATCAGCGGGGTATGACTCCCATTTGTCGGAATTGCTGCCGCGCCGTTCGATCACCTGGTCAAAGTCATAATTCATCGAAGCTCTTCTGGGCGTGGACTGGATTGCATATGCTCTGGTATTCTGCGCCGCACGGCCTGGGCCTGGTTCTCGACAAAGTAACCCGGCAAGGTGGCCCACACACGGCCGGATGGGAGGATCAGTTTGAGGTGGGCTACATCGTACTCGCCGTGGGATTTGACCAAGCGGATGCTTTTACGCCGGCTGTAAGGGAGCGTGTCAACAACCCATACCTTTCCAAATGCTTGCCGCTGCTTGACGACGTGCTGCTCTTGTGTGTTGAACTCGATCTCCGTCCAGTTAGTTTGGGCAAGCAGGGCCGCGACGAGCAAGCCTGTTCCGACCAATAAGAAGAAAATGAAGCCAACGATGTCCCTGGCCGGCCTGACGAGCGAATAGGCCGCCACGCCCAGCGCGATCAATCCAAAAAGGGATATTGCGATGGCCGCGTCGCGCCGCTGCCGCCGGGTACGAGTAAAGATGAGACTATCCGGCGTCACCTGGAAAAGGGTGTAGTAACCCGACCTTTCCGTCAGATACAACCTCCTGAAACACAGTTTTTCCGCCCTCTATAGCATTCCCAGCCGCGTCGCGCAGACGGACCTGACTACGGATTCAGCCAGGCAAATGTCGCCAGGATGGGGGCGAATATGTCCGATTCGGCCGCCTTGTCGAACAGCGGAGGCGGGGTTGCGTAGTTGCCCGGGTTGGTGGAGTGAAGGACGAAAGAG
>JALHUM010000090.1 GCA_022865905.1 Anaerolineales bacterium
ATGGAAGGATTGAAGAACGAGCAAGTGGCTAAGATTATGCAGATATCGGTCGGTGCAGTCAAATCGTTACAACACCGTGCGCTGACAAGCCTCGCCAAGATTTTAGATGAGCAGCGAGAGGCGCGCGCCGTGAAGGATTTAAAATGATTCCGAATGAGGCCGACCGTCTGGATGAATTGTTACGCAATGGTAGCCAAAAACGCAACCATGATGGCAACACCGCCCGAGTAGGTGCTGTGCATGAGCCCCCTCTGGCGGCGTTGGTGGCTGTGGCGCGTCAGGTGGAAGCGTTGCGCCAGGCCGTAGTTCCCCTGCCTGCTGGCGGGACCACCTCAGCGCGCAAAATATTCCTGGCCCAGGCCGCCCGGATGCGTTCCAATATGGTAGCCCGAAATCAGGCTACCATGAATGCCCCATCTTCGGCCGCCAAGCGACCTATGCACTGGTTTACCCGGCTGCACGCATGGGCAAAGTCCCGGCAAGCCGGGGCATCCTCCCGGCGAGAGGGGGCCAGGCTGCGCCCTCACCCTTCGACCAGGCTCACCCGTGCCTACTACGGCACTGGCGCAGGCAGGGCAAGCCAGGGGAAGCGGGCGTTCGCTTCTGTAATGGTTGCGCAGTTGCCAACCATGGCGGCAGTTGCCCTCCTTTTTCTCTTCTTGAGCCTCACGACAGGCATTACCATGGGCAGCCTGGGGAAGGCTGCGCAAGCCAGCCTGCCGGGGGATCGCTTCTATGGCTACAAAATCGCACAGGAAAATCTGGATGCAGCCTTGACTTTTGACCCCTTCGGCCGGGTCGCCCTGTACGTGGAACTGGTGAAGCAGCGCAGCGAGGAAATCTTCAAACTGGTGCAGGCAGGGCGCACGGCTCCCGTCGAGACGGCGAGGCGCTTGCAGCAGCACCTTGTCGCTGCCTTCCTGGCTGCCAGCCAATTGCCTGACACACAAATGGAAAGCGCCCTGCTGCAAATTCGCCAGGTTTCACTGAGCACACAATTCACGCTGGAGCAAGCAGAGTGGATGGCAATCGACGACCCATCGCGCATCACTTTGGATGTCGCCTCCTACGCGGCGCTCAACGCCAGCGCCTTGGCGGAACAGGGCTTGGCGGATCCGCAGGAGTTCCGCGCCTTGATGAGCGCGCTGCCCCCCCTGCCGAGCGCAACCCCCTCCTCGGTGCCTTTGATCATAACCCCGCCCTTCAACCCGACGCCCGTGTCGGTCATGCCAACCGCGACCATCGAATCCTTCAACCCGCCGGCCTTCTCTCCAACGCCCTCGGAGACGAGCGGACCGGCCGGCGCAACGCCGGTTCCCGCCACGGCGACCGGTACACCCATCAACCCACCCCCAGCCACCCCCTCGCCGACGAACATCGCGGTCGGCCCAACACCGACCCCTGCCACAGCGACAGTGATGCCAACTCCAACGGCGACCAGCACGCCTGGACCGCCGCCCTTCTTCACGACCCCTACGCCAATTGTCAACTCGGGTGGAGGAAATTAATCCCAAAACTCGTAAGAAAGGAGGTCGCTGCTCACCCTGACGAATTCGTTGTGACTGGTGCTGATTGACCGCCGAGTGCGCAGCACCTACTCGGGTAGGCCTTCGGCAAAAAATGATTAGTTCGACAATGCCACATTCCCGCGCGGAGAAGAAATCTTCTACCACGAAGGCCACGAAGGGGCACAAAGAAGAGCAATGAAGCCAAAAAACAGGTGTTCCTTCGTGTGCCTTTGTGCCCTTCGTGTTAAAAAATCTTTAATGTGACATTGTCGAGATAGATACGAAAGGAGTTCCCATGAACAAGCGTAAGATTTTCCTCATCATCACGGCTGTCGTTCTGACCTCGATCATCGCTGGCAGCCTTGGGGCCGTCGCCGTGCTGGCAGCCTGGCCCTTTAGCGATGTCAACCCAGGCGATTGGTTCTATAACGACGTCTATTGGCTTTCCAGCAATGGGATCACACAAGGCTGCACTGCCACCCAATACTGCCCCAATAGCTATGTCACCCGCGCCGAGATGGCAGCCTTCCTGCACCGCGAAGCCGGGGCGCTGGCGGCGGCCGGCGTCCACGTCACGCGCGATGGAGCCAATAATCCGGTGATCGAGGATTGGTTCAACAACTATAACGGCGTTGCGCCGACGATTGGGGGAGTTGGCCAATACGAGATTAATATCGGCTTTACCGCCACAGACAGGTTTGTAATGTGCACTGTGGACACAAACTATGTGGACACGCGCGACGCACATTGTAATGCCAGCACTCCCAGCGGCAACACTGTGCGCGTCAGAATTGTTAATAATGCTGGCTGGGAGGCGCCGGGCGAGTTCTGGCTCTTGGTTTACGGCCAGTAAGCGTTAGATTGAACCTCTAACAACCCGTATCCACAGGGCCGAATTTCCTAACCGGCTCCCGGCGGCGTCCGCGCCGCCGAGGCTTGCCCTGAGCCAGTTGAAGGGATGGTGGCTGGAGCGTTTTTCGGATAGATTCCTGGCGCATCCGACAGCGTTTTCTGTCGAATTAGATTCGAAAGGAGTTCCCATGAACAAGCGCAAGATTTTCCTCATCATCACGGCTTTCATCCTCACCTCGATCATTGCTGGCAGCCTTGGTGCCGTCGCCGTGCTGGCAGCCTGGCCTTTCAGCGATGTCAATCCAGGCGATTGGTTCTACAACGACGTCTATTGGCTTTCCAGCAATGGGATCACACAAGGCTGCACCGCCACCCAATACTGCCCCAATAACTATGTCACCCGCGCCGAAATGGCGGCCTTCCTGCACCGCGAGGCTGGCGTGCAGGTGGTGGCCGGTTTCCATGTACAGCGCAGTGGAAGCGATATATATGTTTCTGAGTATTTCAACAATATCAACGGAGCTGCTCCGTCGAAAAGCGGTAGCAACGGTTTTTACGACTTTGATATGGGCTTTACTACCGAAGGCCGTTTTGTGATGTGCGCGGTGGACACCAACTACCCTGAAACCCACGATGCCTTATGCACCATCAACACGTTTGACAACGTTGTGCGCGTCCGCATCTATGATATCAGTGTGGGCGGACTGGAGCGGGCCGAGTTCTGGGTGATGGTTTACGGCCAGTAAGCGTTAGACAAAGCCCCGCGTACTTCGCGGGACAAAGCCCCGCGTACTTCGCGGGACAAAGCCCCGCGTACTTCGCGGGACAAAGCCCCGCGTACTTCGCGGGACAAAGCCCC
>JALHUM010000091.1 GCA_022865905.1 Anaerolineales bacterium
AATCAGTATATACATGTGGCTGCGGCGCCGCACCTGGGTCTGATTTTATAGCATTCCATCAACAAAATATTTCCTCGAAAAAGTGCTTGACACAGAACGTATGTTCGTGTTATATTATTAGCACAAATGTACGATTCACCAGGAAAGGAAGGCCCCTATGGTGAGAACGCGTAAAGGCTTGACCGACCGACACTATAAAATCCTGGAATATCTGGATAAGCGGCTTAATGAGCAGGGTTATCCCCCCTCCATCCGCGAGATCGGCGAGGCGACCGGGATTTCCTCGACCTCCGTCGTTACCTATTACCTCAAACAACTGGTCGAATTGGGGCGGATCGAACGCGACCCCAAGTTCTCGCGCGCGGTACGGTTGATCAGAGAACCCGAACTCAGCGTACCTCAACGTGTGGCCGAAGCAGTCCAGGGTGCGGTCGCCGTGGCCGACGAATTGCTCAAGATCCCTCTCGTCGGACGCATCTTCGCCAGCGCACCGGTGCCGGTGCCAGCCTCGGATTTCAACTATTTCGACGCCGAAAGCAGCATCAACATCGCCCGCAGCCTGCTCCCGCGGCGTGAAAAAGGCACCGAGCTTTTTGCACTGGAGGTGCAGGGAGACTCGATGATTGACGCCATGGTCAACGACGGCGACATCGTGGTGATGAAAAAGGCCGAGCAGGCCAACAACGGCGAAATGGTCGCTGTCTGGCTTACAGGTAAAGACGAGACCACGCTCAAGTATTTCTTCAAAGAAAAGGGACGCGTCCGCCTGCAGCCTGCCAATCCAACCATGAAACCCATTTACGTGGATGACCCGCAAACGGTTCAAGTTCAGGGCAAAGTCGTGATGGTCATCCGCAAGGTTGATCGGATTAAATCCACTGCGGCGTAACGCCGAGAAACGACCTCAGAAGTAACTGCCGGAGCGCGAAGGGCTTCGGAAGTTATTACGTACACCTGTTTAGCTTATTCTCTACGCAAAAACAGACCACTTCAATTGGGCTAACTTCCCCCAGAAATTACCTGCCCTGGCGGGCTAGGCCAGGGAAATCTCTCGCCGCCGGGCACGGGACGGGAGCCCAACCCACTGACTAAAAGTATTGGTCACGCCCGCCAAAACCCGCGCCGGATGGGACGCACATCCTCCGAGGTGACGAAGGCTTCTGCGTCTGTGGCATGGATGATTGTCTCGACTTTGCCCACATCTTTCCGCAATACGCTGCAACTGAGCAGGCTGACCATGCCATCCTTGCCGCGCGCCGGGATCTCGGTCACGGCGAAACCGGCCTGGCGTAATTTCTGCGCCAGGATCGCGCCAAGCCGCGGGCTGACGATCTGCAAATGGATGTGCCCAATCGCCAACCGTTCCTCGATGAGCATGCCGACCACGTTGCCGGTGGCAAAGCCGGCCGCATAGCCCACGATATTCAAGGGATTGTTTAGGTTGCTGAGAACGGAAGTGATGGCAATCACGAAGATGGCCGACTGGCAAAAACCGAGCACCCAGGCTATGCCTTTACGCCCGCGCATCACGAATAACATGCGCAGCGTATCGAAGGTCATATCGGTAACGCGCAGGGCGAAAATAGCGAGTGCGCCGAGCCAGGCGGGAAGGGAGAGAAGGATTTCGGGCATCCCTATTTCACCGCAGGCATGTACAGCCGTTCGACGTATTCTTTAACCATCCGCCGCGTGCTGAACTGAGGCGTGACTGTGCGCAGGGATTCTTTGACCCGCGCTACCCATTTGAGCGGAATGTCGTCGCCGCTGCGTTCGTCATAGTACAGGGGAATGATCTCGTTTTCCAAGACGTTGTACAGGCTTTCGGCGTCGGCTAGATCCTGCACCTGGGTATCCGGGTCGGCATCCTCGCCAATCGCCCAACCATTGTGACCGTTGTAGGCTTCGCGCCACCAACCGTCCAGGACCGAGAAATTGAGCACGCCGTTCGAGGCGGCTTTCATGCCAGAGGTCCCGGAAGCTTCGTTCGGGCGGCGGGGGGTGCTCATCCACACATCCACACCCTGCACCAGGTAACGCGCCAGGTTCATGTCGTAATCTTCCAGGAAAACCAGCCGCCCGCCATTCTCCGCTTTCTTGACGTTACGATAGACCTCCTGGATCAGCATCTTGCCCGGCTCGTCGGCGGGGTGAGCTTTGCCGGCGAAGATGATCTGCACCGGCCGGTTGGGGCGGTTGATGATTTTAAGCAGGCGGTCCAAATCGTTGAAAACCAGGCTGGCGCGTTTGTAGGTGGCAAAACGGCGCGCAAAACCGATGGTCAGCACGTAGGGATCGAGCAGCACGCCGGAGGCGACAACCTGCACCGGGTGGTAGCCGCCGTGCATCCAGCGCTGGCGGGCGCGTTCAAGAATATAAAAGGCCAGCTTGCGCTTGAGGTGCGTTCTCACAGCCCACAACTCTGCATCTGGAATATCGTTGACTTTTGTCCAGATATCCGGATCGTCAAGGTTATCCAACCAGTCTTCGCCAAGGTATTTGTCGAAGAGCACGCGCAGACGGCGGGCCATCCAGGTGGGGGTATGCACGCCGTTGGTCACGTACGTGATCGGCACATCGTCTTCTTCCACGTCGGGCCACAAAAAACTCCACATGCGGCGGGCTACGCGCCCGTGCATTTCCGAGACCGCATTGCGGCCTTCCGAGAAGCGCAAGGCCAGCACCGGCATGCTGAAGCTCTCACCCCAGGATTGCCGGTTGCGAGCCAGGTCCACAAATTGATCACGATCCAGGCCGAGTTCAGGCCACATGGCCGAAAGGTACTTGTCAATCAGCCAGAGCGGAAATTCGTCGTTGCCGGCTGGGACGGGGGTATGCGTGGTGAAGATGTTGTTGGGGCGCGTTTTTGCGGCGGCGTCCTCGAATATCTCGCCAGAGGCGACGAGTTCGCGCACCCGTTCCAGGGTCAGGAAGGCAGCGTGTCCCTCGTTCATGTGCCAGACGGTTGGGTTGTAACCGAGGGCGCGCAGGGTACGCACGCCGCCAACTCCGAGCAGCACTTCCTGGGCGATGCGCAGGTCGAGATCGCTCCAGTATAGCCGAGCGGTCAACAGGCGGTCGGCGGGACTGTTTTCATCCACATTCGTATCCAGCAGGTAAAGCGGCACGCGCCCGACGCGTAGTTCCCAGATCCGTGCGGAGGTGGCGCGGTCGGGGAATTGGACTGAAATGGTGACCGGTTCTCCGCTTTCGTTCAGAACGGGCAAGATCGGCAGGTCTTCGATGGCGATGGGGTTGTTCTGCGCTTCCTGCCAGCCATCTTCGGAGATGCGCTGAGAGAAGTAGCCCTCAGCGTACCGGAGGCCCACCCCGACCAGCGGCAGGCCAAGATCGCTGGCTTCCTTCAGATGGTCGCCGGCCAACACGCCCAGTCCGCCAGAGTAGATGGGCAGGACCTCATGCAGGCCGAATTCCATCGAGAAATAGGCGATGGCCTGCTCGCATCGGCCAGGATGGTTTTGGTCGCACCAGGTATCCGTGCGGGTCAGGTAGGCGTCGAATTCGCGGCAGACGCGGTCATACAGCTCCAGGTAGGGCGTATTCTGGGCAACGGCATTGATCTCGGAGCGGCCAACCTGGCCCAGGAACACGAATGGGTTGTGGTTGAGGCGCTCCCACAGGGCGTTGTCAATGCGATTGAAAAGCCTCTGGGCGTGGGGATTCCACGTCCACCACAGGTTGTAGGCCAGCTCGCCCAGGCGAACGATGCGGCGTGGCAGGTCGAAGTGGTTGGGGGTTTTGGTGCGGAAAGTGGTCATGTTCAATTCCTTCACGGCGGCAATCATACCACGAGATTCGGCGAGTCGGCGATTCGGCGATAAAATAATGGTATGCCCGAAACCGTTCAACTCTTCGTCACCTGCCTGATCGACTCCTTCTTTCCGCACATCGGTGAGGCGATGGTGCACGTGCTGAAGCGCGCCGGTATGGATGTGGAATTCCCCTCTGCCCAGACCTGCTGCGGGCAGCCAGCTTTCAACGCCGGACTTCGGCGTGAGGCCCGACCGATGGCCGCACACACCATCCACGTCTTCGAGAAGACGACCGGCGCGGTGATCATCCCGTCCGGCTCGTGCGCGGCGATGGTGCGGCACGGCTACCTGGAACTTTTCAAGGATGACCCGAAATGGCTGCCGCGCGCCGAATCCTTGGCGGTGCGCACTTATGAATTCAGTGAATATCTGGTGGATGTGCGCGGCCTCACCGATTTGGGCGCTTGCTGGCCGGGACGATTGACCTATCATCCCTCCTGCCACTTGCTACGCGGCCTGGGCGTGGATAGGCAGCCGCGCGCCCTGCTGGCCTCCGTCAACTACGCTGAGATTGTCGAACTCCCGGATCGGGAAGATTGCTGCGGCTTCGGCGGCGTCTTCTCGGTGGAACATCCCGAACTCTCGGCGGAATTCCTGAAACGCAAGATTGCCAACCTCGAAAAGACCGAGGCTCCCACATTGGTCGTAGCCGATACCGGCTGCCTGATGCATATCCAGGGAGGGTTGAGGCGACAGGGAAAAGGTCAGCGCGTGATGCACATTGCTGAAATATTGGCAAGACAAGAGTAACAAGAAATGAGTAACGAGTTTAGAAAGCGTATCCGCCGCTCCCTGACCGACGCGAACCTCCAGGCCGCCCTGGACGCCAATGCGGAGCGCCGTAAAACCGGCCGTCTCTCCGCCTTTGCCTCCGTCTCCGATTACCAGGAACGCCGCCAGCGCGCCCATGACATCAAAGCGGAGGTGAT
>JALHUM010000010.1 GCA_022865905.1 Anaerolineales bacterium
GCGGTCGACTTCCGTATAGGTCAGGATCTCGATGTTGGGGTGCCGGTCGCATTCGATGAATTTCGGCGATTCGATGCACATCGAGCAGTAGTTGGTGGGGAAGGTCTTGTCGAGCTGGGCCATCGTGCCGCCAATGGCGGGCGACTTTTCGAGCAGGTAGACTTTCAGGCCGGATTCGGCCAGGTCGAGCGAGGCCTGCATCCCGCCAATACCCGCCCCGACGACGAGCACTGCGCCTGTGGGGGTGGGCGAACACACGGGTTCGCCCTTACTGCCGTTACCGTTGTCCGATGTCATCTCTTATCACCTGATTTCCAATAAAACCGCTGAGGGCTGAAAAAGAAAAGAATATTCACCACAGAGAACACGGAGCACACAGAGTTTTTTATAATCTTCTCTGTGATCTGCATTCGCTGCGAATGCCGTGTACTCTGTGGTGAGTTTTTATTGGCATTATCTGTGTTTACTCTCATAACGCACCGCTTACAGCGGCGCACAGGCCGCGTTTTCAAGCCGGCAGTTGACGCAGCAAAGGCCGCGGGTCAACCAGATGCTTGCTCCACCACCCGTCGGCCTTATCCAGCCCCAGCGCCAGCCCGATCAGCTCGGTGAAATAGAATATCGGCATCTTGGGGCCGGTCTTTGGCTGGCGCATCTCCAGGTTGACCTGGCACAGCGGGCAGCTCGTGACAATGGCATCGGCGCCAGCTTCGCGCGCCCGGTCGGCCAAACGGGTGACGAGCTTCGAGGCAACCGCCGCTTTGGTGAGCGACAGCCCGCCGCCGCAGCAATCGGTGGCATACGACCACGGGCGGGCCTCCGCGCCGAGGGCCTCCAGCAGCCGGTTCATAATCTGCGGGTTGTCGGGGTTCTCGAACTGGGTGATCCCCGGTGGGCGGACGAGTAAACAGCCATAATAGCCGACCGCCTTCAATCCCGTCAGCGGGCGCGTGACCATCGCCCGGATGCGCTCGATCCCGATCTCGTTGCCGATCACGTCGAGCAGCGGCCTCACAGCGACGGAGCCGTCGAATTCGAAACCGACCGTCTTCTCGATGGCGGCGCGCTCATCAGGATTGGTGCGCAGGGCGTAATCGGCGGTCTTGTGGCGGTTGAAGCACGCCGCGCAGGGCATGACCACGTCGCGCCCTCCCCGCTGGGCAATCGCCAGATTGCGTGCTGGCAGCGCCAGCGATAGGCTGTGGCTGACGCTGTGCGCCGAGGAGGCCCCGCAGCAGTTCCAGTCGTCCAGCTCGTGCAGACCCACCTCCAATGCAGCAAACACGGCCCGCACCGAATCGTTGTATTCGATGGCGGTGGCCTCGAGGGAGCAGCCGGGATAGTACGAATAATCAGTCATAGCGCGGCTTCCAGCCGCAACCAAAAAGATTGAACCACAGAGCGCACAGAGTCCACAGAGAGAACCTTTTAATATGCTCCGTGCGCTCTGTGTACTCAGTGGTGAGATTTTCTTTGCAATGATTTGCGCGTTCAGCGCAAATGTTGAGCGGTAATTTTATAAATGGTCCACCTCATAAAACGTAACGTCTTACGTTTCACGTTTCACGTCACTCGTCTCCTCAAATATTCTTCTCACATCACCTCTCCCTTTCAGCAAATGGGGTAGCAACGGTATCTTGCCTTTGAGCAGCATGGCCGGGGCGCTGTCCATGTCGGAGAGCAGGTCCATCGTCCACAGCTTGAAGGCCGCCAGCAGGGAGGCTTCGTGCATACGGCCCATGTTCTGCACGATGAACAGGAAGGTTTTGTGGAATTTCTCGGCATACGGCTCGGCGGGACGCACCCCTTCGGCGATGGCGATCTGGCGCAGGGCGTCCATCACGCGGGCGATGTCAATCTCGTTGGGGCAGCGTGTGCCGCAGGTCTCGCACCCGGCGCACAGCCAGATGTCGTGGCTGGCGAGCAGGCGTTCCTTTTCGCCGAACTGCACCAGTCGCAGCACGCGGTCGGGGCCGTAGGTCATCTCCGAGGCCACCGGGCAGCCCGCCGTGCACTTGTGACAGTGGTAGCAGAGCTGGATGGTTTGGGAAGAGAGGAGGTTGATTCTTTCGATAAGGGTTGTGTCAATCATTCCAATACCTCTATTCTTCATTCACTGTTCACTGATTACTGGTCACTGGTCACTCGTAAAGTGCATCCACCATCGCCAAAATCTGCTCCGGGCGCCAGTTGTGCACCTGGCTGGCCTTGTTCGGGCAGGCCACCACGCACGCCCCGCAACCCTGGCACAGGGCGGCGTTGACCGTGGCGATATTCCACAGCGGGTGGATCGAGCGCGCCCCATACGGGCAGGCTTTCACGCACGCCCCGCAGGCCGCGCACAGCTCGGGGATGACCGTCGCCACCATGGGCGAGGCGGTCATCTCGTCTTTCGAGAACAATTGCAGCACCTTCGCCGCCGCCCCGCTGGCCTGCGCCACCGTCTCGGGGATGTCCTTCGGCCCTTGCCCCGCGCCGGCCAGGAAAATCCCGGCGGTGAGCGTCTCGACCGGGCGCAGCTTGGGGTGGGCTTCGTTGTAGAAGCCGTTGGCGTCGGTGCTGATGTGCAGGCGCTGGCCCAGCTCGGCGGCCCCGGCGGTGGGTGTCATCGGCGTCGCCAGCACCACCATATCGGCGGCGATTTCCAGCGCGCGGTCGCTCAACGTGTCCGCACCCCACACCATTACCTTGGCGCCCTCGCGGAAGATCTTGCTGACCTTGCCGCGCAGGTACAGCACGCTGAAATCCGTCATCGCCCGCTGCACGTACTCGTCGTAATTCTTGCCCGCCGAGCGGATGTCAATATAGAACACGTAGGCCTGCCCATCGGGGACGCGCTCGCGGTACAGCATGGCCTGCTTGGCGACGTACATGCAGCAGACTTTCGAGCAATACGGGACCCCCCTCTTTCCCCCCATTCTCGCCCCTGCATTCGCTGATTCTTCGCCGCTCATCATAGGGCGAGAATGGGGGGAGGAAAGGGGGGTTTCGCGTGACCCGGCGCACTGCACGAAGACGATTTCGCGGGGGACGCGGCCATCCGACGGGCGGCGGATTTCGCTCCCGGGGGCCAGCATCTTCTCGAAGGTCAGCCCATCCACCACGTCGGGGATGTCCGCGCCGCCGTACTCGGGGAGTTTGGCCCGGTCGTAAGGCTGCCAGCCGGTGGCGACGACAACCGCTCCAATGTCGAAAGTAAAACCTTCGGATGGGGGAGAGTCTGGCCCGACGGTATCGGGTTGCGTAATGCGTAATGCGTAATGCGTAATGTGTGCCCGGAAGTTGCCGACGTAGCCGGAGAGCTCGCTGACTTCGGCGTTGGTGAGCACCTGGATGTGGGGATGGGCGGAGACGCGCTCGATGATCTGTCGCAACAAATCGGGGGCGGCGGCGAAGTTGAGGAACGTGCCCGAAAGCTGCGCCATGCGCCCGCCGAGGCGATCCTGCTTCTCGACGAGGATGACCGGGTACCCGGCATCGGCCACGTCCAGCGCGGCTTGCATCCCGGCGATACCACCGCCGAGGACCAGTGTGCGGTGGGTCAGCGGCAGGGTGAGCGGGGTCAGCTCCTCGTTGCCCTTGACTTTTTCGGCAATCGAGCTGGCGATGGCGATGGCCTTGAGTGTGGCTTCGTCTTTGGCGTTCTGGTGCACCCACGAGCACTGCTCGCGGATGTTGGCGCTCTCGCACTTGAAGGCGTTCATCCCTGCGCTGGCAACCGTCTTGCGGAAGGTGGTCTCGTGCATGGCGGGCGAGCAGGCCGCCACCACCACGCCATCCAGCCCGTATTTAGCGATGCTTTCACGGATCAACTGCTGGCCGGGGTCGGAGCACATGTACTTGTAATCAATGGCAAACGCCACGTCGGGGTTCTTCTGCGCTTCCGCGACGACCTGCTGCACGTCCACCGTGCCGGCGATGTTGTGACCACAATGACAGACGAAGATGCCAATCTTAGCCATGGATATCCATTCCAACCTGCAGTTGCGCGCTATCAGCCATACGCTATATGCTGTCAGCTTATGGCTTATGACCTATAGCTGATTGCTTATCCTTCTGGAACATGGACAATACCTTCGCCGCCGCGCCGCTGGCCTGGGCTACCGTCTCGGGGATGTCCTTCGGCCCGAGAGCGGCGCCCGCCATGAATACCCCGGGGACGCCGGTCGCCACGGGGTCCAGCTCCTCGTTGGCGGCGGTGTAGAAATCGTTGTCGTCAATCGCCAGCCCCAGCATCTCGGCCACCGGACGGTTCGTGGTGCGCGGCACCATCGCCGTCGCCAGCACGACCATGTCGGCGGCGATCTCCACCGTGCGATTGCTGAGCGTGTCGGCGCCCTTGACCATGATCTTGCCATCTTCGCGGAACAGCTTGCTGACCTTGCCGCGCAAGTACACCACGCCGTCGTCTTCCATGGCGCGGTTCAGAAATTCCTCGTAGCCCTTGCCGCCGGCGCGCACGTCAATATAGAACACGTAAGCCTGGCCGTCGTGGACGCGATGTTTATAGAGAATGGCCTGTTTTGCCGTGTACATACAGCAAATCTTGGAGCAATACGGCACCCCCCGCTCGGGGTCTCGCGAGCCGCTGCACTGCACGAAGACCACTTCCTTCGGCTCCGCACCATCCGATGGGCGTCGCACCTTTCCGGCGGTCGGCCCGCTGGCGGCCAGCAGGCGCTCGAAGGCCAGCCCGTCCACTACGTCGGGGATTTTGCCGCCGCCGTATTCGGGCAGGCGGGATTGCAGGAACAGGTCGTAGCCGGTAGCGACGATCACCGCCCCGACTTTTTCCTCGAAAATCTGATCCTGCTGATCCCACATCACCGCGCCGATGGGGCAGAACTTGGCGCACGCCCCGCACTTCGGCTTGGCGGGGTTGCCCTTGGCGTCCACCGCAGGCACGCGTCCGGCTTCGATGTCCCACTTCGATTGCAGGTAGCGGCAATTCTCGGCGTCAATCACCGGCTTGTTTGGCACGGCCTGCGGCGACAGGGTGTAGACCACCTTGCGGGGGCCAATCCCCCTTTCGAACAGCGACTCCACCTTGAACGGACATTTCTCCACGCACGCCCCACAACCGGTGCACACACCCCAATCAATGTACGCCGCTTTCCGGCGGATCCGAACCGTAAAATCCCCCGTTTCCTGATCCCTGATCACCGATTCCAAATCACTGTACGTGTACAGCTTGATGTTCTCGTGGTGGCCCACTTCCACCGTGCGCGGGGTCATGATGCACTGCGAGCAGTCCAGCGTGGGGAAGGTCTCCGACAGTTGCGCCATGTGCCCGCCGATGGAGGGTTCTTTCTCCACCAGCACCACCTCGTAACCGCTGTTGGCGATGTCGAGCGAGGCTTGTATTCCGGCGATGCCGGCGCCGATGACGAGGGCTCGTTTGATCATAGTGTGTCTCGTGATTCGTGATACGTGAAACGTGATACTCGGAGCGCCATCCGCTCACGAATCACGTATCACGCAAACAAAGGTTTCGGATCCACGTAATGTTTCTCCATGCCCCAAGCCGCCGGTTCGAGGTCGAGAGCGACGGCGATGAGCTGTGTAAAATACAGCACGGGCAGGGTGTCGCCGCTGAAGGTGGTCTTCTGGGGGTAATCCAGGTTGAACTGGCACAGTGGACAGGCGGTGACGATGGCTTGCGCGCCGTGCCGCCGGGCCGAAGCGACGATCTCCTGCGACAGCTTTTCTGGCAACTCGGGTTTGGAGGCGGCCAAATACGAGCCGCAGCACTCCGAGGCGTAGGGGAAATCCACGACCTCGCAGCCGAGGGCGGTGAGGCAGTCGTGGAGGATGTGCGGCTCATCCGGGTCGTCAAGACCGATCTCGTCCTTCGGGCGCAGGAGCAGACATCCATAATAGGGAGCCACCTTCAGCCCGGCGAGGGGGCGCGTCACCCGGGACGAGAGTCCCTCCCAGGTTAGCTCGTCCCTCAGCAATTCGAGGAAGTGGCTGACGCGCGTCCTCCCCTCGTAAGGCTCCTCGGTGAACCAGTTGATGCGCTCGAGCATGTCGGGGTGCGCACTGAGGAAGTTCTGCGTGCGCCGCAGGACGTGGAAGCAGATGGCGCACAGCGTGGTGACGTGCCCGCCAGCGTTTTGCCCCTTGGCGAGGATGCGGGTGGGGGCGATCAGGGCCATGCTGTTGTCAGTGGTGAGGGGGAAGGTGGCCCCGCAGCACTGCCATTCGGCCAGCTCGTCGAGCGTCATGCCGAGCGACTGGGCCACCGCCCGACCCGAGGCGTCGAAGCCGGAGGCTTTGGTGGAAAGGGTGCAACCGGGGAAATAGGTAGGGGACATGGTTGGATCCTTGGGGTAAGGTAAACAGGTAGACAGGTATCAGAGAGACAGGGAAACAAGGGATGAACTACGTGTTTACGTGTCTACCTGTTTACCTGTATACGTCATGTCGTGTACTTTCTGAACCCGCCGATAATCGCCAACTGCGGCACTTCGGCGACGAATTCGGGGGCAAGCTGGATGGACTCCATCTGGTTGCCGCGGCGCTGCATGGCGATTTGACGTATGGCCTCCATCACCCGCGGCAAGTCAACCCCCTTCGGGCAGCGCGAGACGCAAGTCAGGCAGGCCGCGCAGGTCCAGATGGTTTGCGACTCGAGCACATCTTCGATGCCCAACTGGGCCAGGCGGATGACCTGATTGGGGAGGATATCCATGCTGAAAGCTACCGGGCATCCGGCAGAGCACTTGCCGCACTGGTTGCACACCAGTAGACTCTCCCCGCTGATCATCTCGACCTGGCTGACAAATTCACCACGCACCGATGATATCGAGATTCTGGTTCTCATGAGGTTACACCACCTTAGTGAAATTCGACAGTAATAAGCGTAAATGTATTATCCCATATTTCAAGGCTTTATCATCTGTCAAATATCTTGTAACTGTCAGATGGTGTAATGGTTGTGGGGTGATAAAAGTCCTATACTCCTTGTTGGGCCATAGCAGCGCCGAGCTGCCGGCCATTGACTATCTGATTGACCCGGCGATCAAGACCCCCAAGACCGATGCCTGGATCCCGCTGGGGAAACTGGAGAAATTCGAGATCGGCAAGCCAGCGCTGGTCACCTTCACTCGCAGCAAGGTCAATGGTTGGGAAAAGACGGCCAACAGTTACGGCATGTTCGTACTGAAGAGATCGGATACCGACGTGCTTGTGCTTTCCAATATATGCACGCACCTGTCCTGTCGTGTCAGCTGGAAAGAAGATCGGCAGGAATATGTTTGTCCCTGCCACGACGCGCAGTTCGGCATCAACGGCGAGGTGCTGGCCGGCCCGCCGCCCCGCCCGCTGGATAGCTTTTCCGGCGACTTGGTCAAGGTCGAGGACGGCACGCTGTTCATTCACCTCCTGGAAGGATAACCATGTGGAAAAAGATATTTGCCTGGCTGGATGAACGTCTCGGCTTGAACGGCATCTACAAAGCGGTTCTTGACCGCCCCGAACCCAAGGGCAACTGGTGGAACACGCTCGGCAGCGCCAGCCTGTTCCTGTTCTTGATCCAGGGCGTGACCGGCATCCTCCTGACCATGTACTACACGCCCTCACCCGACCACACCTACGACAGCATCCAGTACATCATGAACAACGTGGCTTTCGGCTGGCTGATCCGCGGCATCCATCACTGGGGTTCCTCGCTGATGGTGCTGGTGGTTTTCATCCACATGTTACGCGTCTTCGTCACCGCCTCGTACAAGTATCCGCGCGAGATGACCTGGCTGATCGGCATCGGCCTGCTGCTGGCGACGCTGGGCATGGGCTTCACCGGTTACCTGCTGCCCTGGAATCAAAAGGCTTTCTGGGCCACCACGGTCGGAACCCAACTGGCGGGCACAGTCCCCCTCATAGGTGAGTTTATTCTCAAAGCCCTACGCGGCGGCGGAGACTTGAGCGCCCTGACCCTGCAACGATTCTTCGCCGCCCATATCTGGATGCTCCCCGCCGCGATGGCCGGGCTGATCGGCGTCCATCTTTTCCTCATCATCAAGCACGGCGAATCCGAGTTCCCCGGCAAGGATGATTGATTTGAGGATAAAAAGGGAAAAGTGGAGTGTGTGTGAGCGGTTGCGCACCCTTCGGGTGTGCTTCGCGACCGGTCGCATATCCCCACTCCCCCAGTTCGTGAACATTTCGTGAAATTTGTGGCTTGAACACAAGGTGTGATCATGAGCGAAGAACACAAGAAAACCGTCCTCGAGAACTACAAGATTGCTCTTCAAAAAGGCGAGCGCTTCTGGCCGGACAGCATTTTCAAAGATCTGCTGGTTTCCTTTGGCCTTTTCATCCTGCTCATCCTGCTGGCGACTTTCGTCGGCGTGCCGTTCGAACCCAACGCCGACCCCAGCGACACCACCTATGTGCCGCGCCCGGAGTGGTACTTCCTGTTCCTGTTCAAATTTCTGGCGTTGTACGGCCAGATTCCGCTGTTAGGCAAGATAGAATGGATTGCGACGGTCATCATCCCCGGCGTCGCCATCCTGACCCTTGTCTTGCTCCCGTTTTTCGACAAGAATCGCAGCCGCTATTACGGCAACCGCACCCTGGCCCTGACCGTCATGGCGTTGATGGTGGTGAGCATCGTCCTGCTGACGCTGATTGCCAATGTGTCAACCACCTCGACCGAAGGCGTTTACATTCCCGGAATCTTGCAGACGGTTGCTAGCCTTGTCATCCCCGGTCTGACGCTGATCGCGCTTTTCCTGCTGGGATTGGTCTTCAAAAAAGTCGCCCGCAGCGTGATGGTCTGGCTGACTGGCGTTTCCAGCGGCTTGATGATCATCATGACCATTGCCACGCTGGCGCTTGCCCCCCCTCCCGTTGCTGAAGCGGTTGAGGTGCCTGGCACCCTGCCGGAGCAGATCCTGACTGGGCAAGACCTGTATTCCATTTATTGCGTCGAGTGTCATGGGGATGACGGCTCGGTGGCGGTCATCGAGGGTGTCAAGGGGTTGGAAGGCGAGAAGATCACCCCCATCAACAGCCGCGACGTGCTGTACACAATCACCGACTCTGCCATGCAGGAAGTCATCGCCTATGGCCGGCCGAACGCTGGCATGACTCCCTTTGGCCGCGCTTATGGCGGCGAACTCTCCACCAGCGAGATCAGTTACCTCGTCACTTTCGTGCGTTACAGTTGGGATGACCGCTTCGAACTCCCGCCCGCGGCGATTTCCAGCATCCCGGCGCTAGCGGCCGGTGAGGTGCCATCCTACGAAGTGCATATCCAACCGCTGACCAAACGCTATTGCCTCTCCTGTCACCGCGCCGGCAAGGAGAATAACAATTACCTGATGGATACTTACGAGAATATGTTGAACACAGGCGATAACGCCCCGGTGATGGCGGCAGGCGACGCGAACAGCCTGCTGCTCCAGCTTATCAACGGGCACGAGAGCACGGACCCCAAAACGGGCAAGACCATCCGCCAGATGCCGCCGACCAAGCTGCTCAAGCCGGAGTTCATTGACATGTTGACCCGCTGGGTCATGGCCGGCATGCCGAAGACGGCGGAGGAAGCGAAGGCGTTGGCGTCCACCCCCCCGGGCAGCATCGAGGGGCCGACAGCGACTCCGACTCCATGAGCAAGACGCAATACGTGAAACGTAAAGCGTAAAACGTAAACGGCCCGCCAGGAATATCGGCGTCGAGGCAAGTCCCCATCAGGCGTCATTGATGGGGTTTATAACGACATGTATCGGGGGAACGAAGAATATAACGACGCCTATTGCGACTGGGAGGCAGACGCGTAATCCGATCTATGGCGACCAGTGAATCCGTAGCATGCCGTGCACTTTTTTCTCTTGACCGGATTTAGTGGACGAATTCATCGGAATACGCAGCGAACTATGACGATGATCTGGGTGTGCACAGCAAAGTCTGTTAACATCCATTTCTTAAGGAGAATCCGAAATATGGCCAACCTTGTCTTGAAGAGAATTACCGGGCGGACGAAGATCTGGTTCATCATCGGAGACCCGAGCGCCCATATCGTCGCCACCGCTCTATTCAACCAATATTATTTTGACAATGACATCGATGCGTCGGTCTCAGCGCTAAACGTCGTCCATGCAGATTTGCCCACTTTCATCCAGGCGATCCGGAGTTTTAGGAACGTCTGCGGGTTCGGCGTCACCCTTCCGCACAAGATCGAGATCTGCAGATACCTCGATCACCTTTCACAACGCGCCCGGCAAATCGGGGCGGTGAATTTCGTTCGGCGCGATCCTGACGGCAGTCTGTCGGGGGATATGGTCGATGGCATCGGCATGACCAAAGCGCTAATCCTCAATGGTGTAGCCATCCAAGGTGCACGTGTTCTGCAAGTCGGAGCGGGCGGCGTCGGCCGAGCGATCGCTTTTGCTATAGCCGATGCCGGCGCGTGCGAACTCACAATCGCCAACCGGTCCCTGGCAAGAGCTGAAAACCTCGCCCAGGCGGTTCAGGCGAGCTATCCAGCCTGCCTGTGCCGTGTTGGCGAGGCGGTTGCGCCCACGGGGATCGACCTTGTCGTAAACGCCACCTCCGTAGGCATGCAGGAGGGCGACCCGTTACCTATCGACATCACGGCCATCAACGGAACGACCGCGGTTGCGGAGGTCATCATGTCGCCGGAAACGACGGCGCTCCTCGACCTGGCCGACGAGAAAGGATGCACCACGGTTCGGGGCAAGGAGATGCTGATACAGCAGCTGCACCTGGCCTCGGTCCACTTGGGTCTGCAGCCCCAATAGCCCCCGCTGGTAGATATATTCGATAGACACCGAATAATGAGAGCCAAATCCTCATTTTTTACGCAACTATACCTTTCATCCGCAATTCGGCGATTTTTTCTGGTGAAAAACCCATGCCGGACAATATCTGATCGGTATGTTCTCCATGCATCGGGGGAGCCGTTTGGATCCTTCCGGGTGTCTTTGAAAATTTTATCGGCACTCCACATAGGGCTAAATCCGGGATCTTAGCGTGTGGAACCTGCTCAATCATATGCAGATGACTAACTTGGGGGTCATTTACAACCTGATCGATTGTGTTAATCGGTCCGCATGGTACTTCATATGTGTTAATTCTTTCAACAAGCTCAGATACTGTATATTCCTTGAAAATTTTGTTAAGCGCAGCATCCATATCATCTCGAAATTTAAGACGTCCAGTATTCGTAAGAAGACGTTCGTCGTTCCCAAGATCGACGGCACCCAGAGCCTCGCAGAGGCGTTTCCATTGCATATCATTCCCAACCGCGATAACAAAGTAACCATCACAAGCTTTATAAGCTCTATAAGGCGCTAGACTATGATGCGCGCTACCCATCCCACGAGGAATTACCCCGTTCGCGAGATAACCTACAAGGTAATAAGAAAGCCAGGATATCTGGCCTTCCAACAAGGAGGTTTCTACCTTTTGTCCTTCACCAGTAGACTCTCTAGAGTAAAGAGCGGTGAGAATACCAATTGCTGCATACAGGCCTGCGGTTAAATCAGTCACAGGCAGTCCGGCGCGTGTAGGTTCACCGTCTGCAAAACCCGTGAGACTCATCAATCCGGCAAAACCTTGCATTAATAGATTGTACGCGGGTTCCTGGGCACATGGCCCATCTTGACCAAAACCAGAAAGACTGCAATACACCAGGCGTGGATTAGTGTACGCTAACGAACTGTAATCTAATCCAAGTCGACCAACGGCACCTGGACGAAAATTTTCGATAAAAACATCGGCACGTTCTGCAAGTGTAGCTACTATCCTAAAGCCAGCTTGATCTTTTAGATTCACGGCTATGCTTTTCTTATTTCGGTTCGCCGAGAGAAAGTAGCCACTTATTTCATTCCAAAAAGGCCCCCAATAACGGGTTTCATCGCCACCTTGAATTGATTCAACTTTGATGACCTCTGCGCCAAGATCACCCAACAATTGAGTACAAAAAGGTCCTGCCATTGCGCGAGTCAAATCCAAGACTTTTATCCCTGTTAATGGAGCCGTCATAACATTATTCTCCCCAAAAAATTGGACTATGCATTTCTATATTCATATACTCCACGGCCCGACTTACGACCCAACCTGCCCGCTTGTACATACTTTATCAACAAAGGACACGGACGAAACTTTTCTCCCAATGTTTGATGGAGGTATTGTAAATTCCTTAGGCGAACATCCAATCCTACAAGATCTGCCAGCTCAAGGGGGCCCATCGGGTAATTCAAGCCCAATTTTATTGCCCGATCGATATCCGCTGCACTTGCCACCCCTTCCATCAGCATATAAAAAGCTTCGTTTCCCACCAAGGCACTGATCCGGCTTGTTATAAAACCAGGGGATTCATTAACCACAACGGTCTCTTTGCCCATCTTTGCAGATACTTCCAGGACCACAGCCAGCGTTTCATCGGCTGTATCCAGTGAACGGATAACTTCCACAAGCTTCATCAAGTGTACCGGGTTGAAGAAATGCATGGCTATCACCTGATGTGGACGTTTCGTGATGGAGCCAATTTCCCCAGGACTCATAGTTGAAGTATTGGTGGCAAGTATCGTACGAGTTGGGCATACTTCATCACACTTTCTGAAAATACTTTGTTTCAAGAGGAGATCTTCGGGAACGCTTTCGATCACCAAATCTACATCCTGGACAGCCAATGGAAGATCTGTGAAAGCGCTTAACCTCTGTAAAGAAGTTTCCATCAACCCTGTGTCGATCTTACCCAGGTCAACCCCTTTTTGGAGATTCTCTTTTATTTTTTTATCTGCTTGCTTAAGTCGGGTATCGTCAACGTCAACAATATTAACCTGGAAACCCGCCATAGCTGATACCTGGGCAATGCCGCGTCCCATGGTCCCTGCACCAATTACCGCTATCTTGTGAACCTCCATCATTACCCTCCTTTGGATTTAGGCAAGTCTTCAGGGTATGGGCTTATGGAACCAGTGATCAATCCTCTGTGAAGAAGGATCTCTCGGATCTTATTAGCGATTTTTACTGCAGATAAGCCGTGTTTATCCAATAATTGTTCCTCAGGACCGATGCCAGCATAGACATCTCGGAAGCCAAAGCGGTAAAGTGGAGCAACATTGCCGAGCTCTGCCATCACTTCTGCTACAGCCCCACCTAAACCCCCGAGAATATTGTGATCCTCTACTGTGAATACCATCTCGGTTTCACGCGAAGCTTTTTCAATGGCAGCAACATCGATGGGTTTGACCGTATGCATGTCCAGCAACCTTGCTTGGATCCCCTTCTCAGATAGGATTCGAGTTACGATCAGGCATTCGGCCATCAATCTTCCGCAACTGATTATAGTAATGTGTTTTCCATCCTTTAGCTGAATTGCCCTTCCAATTTCCAGGTTAAAATCTTCCTCGTGTACTAATGGGTCATTTCCTCGACGGAGGCGGATATATGCGGGACCTGGAATGCGAACAAGAGCAGAGATCATTTTTTCGGCTTCAAGCATATCGCATGGTACAACGACAGTCATATTTGCCATCGAACGCATGATCGCCAGGTCTTCTGTAGCATGATGGGTAGTACCACCTTTAGCAAGAGCTAACCCGGAATGTGTTGCAAATATTTTTACATTAAGGTTGGGGTAGGCTACATCTGTTCGTATCTGTTCACAAGCTCGGAGTGAAAGCATAGCTGCAAACGCAGATAGATAAGGAAGCTTGCCACACGTAGCAAGACCTGCTGCCACCCCTACCATTGTCTGTTCAGCTATTCCTACGTTAATAAACCTGTTTGGAAATTCATCTACAAACGCACCCAGTCCAGTGGAACGGGCAACATCAGCCGTTAACAGCCAAATGCGAGGATCTTTTTTCGCTTCCTCTACAAGACGCTTGCCAGCTGCAATTCCGCTGGCAAGTGGTGCGATGGGTAATATCGAGATCATTTCTGTACTCACTCGCCCTCCACATCGAATTCAGAACGGGCTATTTCCAATTCTTCGCTGGTCAAGTCAGCGTAGTGATATTTATATGTATTTTCCATAAAGGAGACTCCTCTACCTTTTATCGTGTGGGCAATTAACACCGTCGGGAAATCTTTTGACTGCTGGGCAGCCAATATGCCAGCATAAATTTGTTCAAAATCATGCCCATCAACTTTCAGCACGTTCCATCCAAAGCTTCGCCAGCGGTCTGCAAATGGCTCAAGACGATTGACATCTTCAGTCATTCCCTCTTGCGAAATGCGGTTGCGGTCGACAAAGGCAATCAGATTATTTAGATGGTAATGAGCGCTAACAGACGCACTTTCCCAAACCGTACCTTCCTGGCATTCCCCGTCGCCGAGTATCAAGTAGACAAAATAATCCAATCGATCGGCCTTTCCTGCTAAGGCGATGCCTGCTGCTACTGCAGATCCATGTCCAAGCGAACCAGTGCTCATATCACAACCGGGTATTTTATGCATGTCCGGGTGCATTCCGAAGGGACTATCTAGTTGATTAAAGGTATTCAACAAATCTTTAGGGAAAAAGCCAAACTCTGCAAGGGCGCCACATAATGCACCATTGGCGTGGCCTTTGCTCAAGATTAAACGATCACGCTCTGACCATTTAGGATTTTGCGGGTCGTAGCGCATCACTTTTCCATATAACAATGTTAGGATCTCAACAATCGAGAAGGAACCTCCAAAATGACCGCCTCCTGCTACTGCATACATTTCCAGAATATCCTTGCGGATGTCGCGCGCCTTTCGTCTCAGCATTTCTAGTTCTTCATTCGTGAGTGAACTCATAAAACCTTTTCCTCTAGATGCAGTCTTTTTCAATCATAAATAAGGAGCAAATCAATTACAAAGCTTCCCATTAAAGTTATTTATTACTCTTATCAATACATTGACGGAGGTAGCGAACACATTTAGGCAGTTCTTCGGAAGGATTTTTTGGAACCTGGCATTCCAGCGCCATATAGCCAGCATAACCAATTTGGCGTAAAGCAGTAAACCCAGAAACGAAATCTGTATGACCTCTCCCCGGAAGCAACCGGTTGCTATCCCCTAACTGTACATGCTGGATAAAGCCAACACCATTACGAATACTCTCGGCAATGTTCGACTCTTCTAAGTTCATATGAAAAAAGTCGATCACGATCTTTAACCTATTGCTGGCCACTTTATTAATCAACTCTTTTACATCTTGAATACGAAAATAAAAGTGAGTCTCATAGCGATTAATCGGTTCAAGTAGTGCTAATGCATTGACCTTCTCAGCATATTCTGCTACCTCAGCCATCAGGTGATAAAGCAGCTCCTCCTCAAATTTTGTCATTGCTCGAGGGCCATCCCATAAGGGTAGCGGATTCTGTGGTCGATATTCAGGCGTCACAAACGCACCAATTCCAAGGCGAGCACTTACATCCAGCGAAGCACGCGCACTCGCTATCTTTATTTCCAGGTTTTCTTTTGAGTCCAAGGGAACCATAAACCCTTTGGTGATACAAATCGTTGAAGAAGGTTTAAGAATACTTTCTTCAATTGCTTTCTCAATTTCATCCCATTTATCTGGATGCATATCGTCTTCTAATAGGCGCACCTCTACTCCCTCGAATCCAAAAGCAGCTATTTTGGATAATTTTTCGGCAAATGTGTTACCCGGTACCATTCGGGTATTACACGCTAGTTTCATAGTCACCTCTCCTGTGGAAATAACCCACTGATTTCCCCAATACCACACGCTACCCCTGTTTGGAACGAAATACCGGATCGAGAGCGTCACGTATAGCATCACCAATAAAGTTGAAGCCTAACACAAGCGACATGATTGCGAGACCCGGGAAACCAGAAATCCACCATTGTAAAAACTTACTCCGCCCTTCGGCGACCATCAAGCCCCATTCTGGTTGTGGAGGTACTGCACCCAGTCCGATGAAACTTAACGCAGCTGCTAATAAGAGTACACTTCCCAAATCCAGGGTTACTGCTACAACGAGTGGTCCTGTACACATTGGCACAACGTGATAGGTTAGGATCCGACTTTCTTTCGCCCCAAGCGAACGGGCTGCCGATACGTAATCCATTTCTTTAATCCCAAGTACTTGAGCACGCATCAAACGAGCATACCGCGGCCAGCCAACAATTAGCATCGCTAACATAGCATTTCTTAATCCAGGACCGGATACAGTAACAATAGCCATAGCAAGAAGAATAGAGGGAAAAGCGAGGGTAACATCCGCCAGTCGCATCAAAATATCATCCAATATTCCCCTGAAGTATCCTCCTATGGCACCGATTATCCCGCCAACAACCAGTGAAGCACTGGCAACGATCAACGCAACGGGCAATGAGACCCGCGAGCCGTACAAAACGCGTGATAGCACATCTCGCCCAAGGTAATCAGTACCAAATAGATGCTGTTGTGAAGGGGGTATCAACCGATGAGTAACATCTTGTTTTAATGGAGCGTAAGGTGACCAAGCGGGAATGGTAAGTGCTATAACAATCCATGCCATTACCAGGATAAACCCGATTACAGCCATTGGAGTGCGAAACAGCGACCGAATCACCATCCATGACTGAGTACGAAAGATACGGTTGGACCTCGATGACAGATGGCTATCAAATGGTGTAATACTACCTGCCATTTTTACACCCGCACTCTCGGAT
Organism: Anaerolineales bacterium; assembly: GCA_022865905.1. Taxonomy (GTDB): domain Bacteria; phylum Chloroflexota; class Anaerolineae; order Anaerolineales; family Villigracilaceae; genus CG2-30-58-95. Next base: position 16,630 of record JALHUM010000010.1, read on the forward strand.
CAAGAAATCCATAAAGCAGATCAACGATTAAATTGGTAATCATAAAAATGAATGCGATTACCAAAGTGACTCCCATAATTGCGGGGAAATCCAGGGTTTCGGATGAATTTACAGCATAACGCCCAATCCCTGGCCAGGCGAATATCGTCTCAGTCTGGACTGCACCAGCCAACAATCCGGCAACTGCCAGGCCAATAACCGTGATCACGACCAACATGACGTTCGGGAAGGCATGACGTAAAGTAACCATATTTTCTGTAAGTCCCTTGGATCTTGCAGTGCGAATATAATCTGCACTGAGAACCTCTAGCATAGAAGCCCGCGTGATGCGCGCAATCAAGCCCAATTCATACCAACCCAAAACGATCGAGGGGAGTATTAAGTGCTGTATAGCATTTAGTACGACTTTCCAGTTCCCTGTAAGGATTCCATCGATTACATACATCCCGGTCATTGTAGAAGGAGGGGTAAGTGAACTATCCAACCTGCCAGGGCCTGGTAGCCAACTCAAGCCAGCATAGAAGATTTCTAAGAAGATTAGTGCCATCCAAAATACTGGCATCGATGATCCGATCAGGGCAATTACCCGCACTAATTGATCAATCCAGGTTTGACTTTTTAGGGCAGCAAGTATCCCCAAAAACACTCCACCGAAGACCGCCACAAACATAGCACACAAAGCCAGTTCGGCAGTAGCCGGAAAAAACTGTTTTAAATCTTCTATGACAGTTCGTTGAGTGCGGATGGACTGCCCCATATCGCCTTGAACAAGGTTAATCATATAAAGCGCAAATTGTTCAGGAAGACTTTTATCTAGGCCCCACTTATGGCGGTAATTGGCAACGATCTCGGGATTACTCAATGCCCTTTGGCCTAAAATCGCGGCCAAAGGATCTCCAGGGATTGATTTGGTTATGATAAAAGTAACCAATATCATTCCTAACATGGTAGGAATTACTTCAACAAGTTTGCGGCCAATTTGTTGCAGCATTTCAAATCACAAAAGTATTTATATAGACCGGTATTTCGCACTGATTACTGGATTGGTAATAAGTCTCTGGCTGCCAGATAAGCAACCTGGCAGCCAGAGCAGGTTGTGACTTATTTCTTATTCAGTTCAAACACCACAATCTTCGAGACTGGATCATATCGGTATCCTTCGATCTTGCTGGAGTATACGATAATCTCCTTAGCCTGGGCCAGACCGATAAATACCGCATCCTCGTTCACGTTCTGCAGTATTTGTCCGTAAATGGCTTCGCGTTCCTTTGGATCAGTAGTCGCAATGCTCTTCTTCACCAACTCATCATTAGTCTTATTTACATAAGCCATGCGTTTGGCAAAAACACCATCAGAGATTGCGAAACACGAAGCATTGGCATGCGAATCAGGATAATCCGGAGTCTGCCAGCCAAGAATAAAGGGATACTGTCCCCCACGATATCCCTGGAGGAAAACCGAGAGCTCTTCTGGTAGGAGATTTATTGTAATTCCCACCTCCGCTAGATCAGACTGGATTTTTTGCCACACGATGCCAAAATCGAGGCCAAATTGTGCTGTTACAGCATAATGTACATCCAGTGTTACACCATCTGGATAGCCGGCCTCAGTTAGCAGTTGCTTCGCTTTTGCCAAATCACGCTGAATGGGCTGCACCGACTCTCCTCCCAGGAAACCAATGGGAAGTATGGAGGGAGGATGGACAGCATATCCGTTCAGTACCGCGTTGGTCAGTCCATCGTAATCAATAGCATATTCCACTGCCTGGCGGAATTTTTGATTAGAAGTCACTTCGGAGATTTCCGGTCTGGTGTTGAAGGCCAGATAAATCATCGAAGGTCCCAAGCCGCTATAGATCACCAGATCCTGCTGTTGTTCCAGCGAGGCCACTGTATCCGCATCAATATTCATAGCAATATCGATATCGCCTTGTTTCAGCATCTGAGCTTGAGTCGTAGGATCGCCAATCAGCTTTAATAAAACTTCACTGAAGTTGGGTTTACCCTTCCAGTAGTTTTCGTTAGCTCTCAGTCGGATTTCGGCATTGCGTTCCCATTTTTCCAGGATGTACGGTCCGCTACCCAGTGAATTATCGTTTAAATATCCACCGCAGGTATCCGTTGTGTCGGCGTCGGCAGCATCCGTGCAGCCCTTGGTCTTGGCGACTTCACTATCTACGATCCCCATGTAGATTGCTGCCGTGCGAGACAGGAACGAAGCATCTGGAGCTGCCAGGGTAAACATAACTGTATAGTTATCCACTGCCTCAACCTTATCCACCCCATCCATCAAGAAAGATGGGTTCCCCTTCAGGTTCTTTAACCTGGTCAGCGAGAAGGCTACATCTTTAGCAGTCAGTTCATTACCGCTTTCGAACTTGACACCTTTTCTTAGGGTGAAGGTGTAGGTAAGTCCGTCTGAACTGACTTCCCATTTTTCGGCTAATAAAGGATTGACCTTGCCGGGTACCTTCGGGTCTACCTCGGTAAGCTGGTCATACATTGCTTTACCACCAATCAGGTAAGTATCCGAGAAAGATCTTGCCGGATCCAAATCTACGACATCAAAGTTCAGAGCAATGATTAGCTGCTTTGGAGCTGCAGGGGGTGCCTCCGTGGGTGGTATAGCTGTTGGCTGAGGTGCCTCCGTGGGTGGTATAGCTGTTGGCTGAGGTGCGACTTGGGTAGGGGCTTGAGGAGCGCATCCAGTCAGGAGTAGAGTGAGAATTATCAAAAACCAACCTAAACGAGAGAAAACGGTTTTCATTTGGGTATTCTCCTTAATCGAGTAGCATCTTCTAGGCGATTGGCTATACCGGTTAAGTATGAAAAGTGATGTTTTTTTGCCTACCGGTAGGCTGAATACACGTCAATTTCTATCCTTAACGAGTATAGCATACAGACCAACTTCTTCTCGGATATCATCCACCTCCTCTCTTCTCCCATGAACATGTTTCTCCTCCGCTAGAAATTTATCTACACTATTGAGACAGGTTTTCAGCGAAGTTTGCGCAAGACATCTTCAGCGACATTGAGCGTGAAATCGACATCTTCTCTTGTGTGAGCTGCCACAAGACACATACGGCGCATCGGTCGCGGAACTGAAAAGATACCTTTCTCCAACAAACCAAGGCGGAAAGCGGTATCTTTTTCCATATCATTGCGTAGCAGCTCTTTAAAACTTCTTGGGGGGCCAAAAGATGGATCAATAAAGTAAGGGGTAAATATCGAACCAAAATTTGCTATATACATCGGTATACCCAACCTATCCGCCACAGCAGTTAATCCTTTTTGTAAATAATCACCGAGCTCAAATAGATGATGATAAACCTTGCCATCTTCCAGTTTCCGAATGGTTGCAATTGCAGCCGCTGTGCCTACAGTATGTCCGTTGTGTGTTCCCGCAAAATAAACAGGTCCGCCAGCAGTAGCAAACTGCGACATCAAATCACGGCGACCTGCAATGGCAGCGCAAGGATAACCATTTGCGATCGCCTTCCCAAGAGTCGTCAAATCAGGTTTTATCTTCACTACACTTTGATATCCCCCGAGACCATGCCTGAAGCCGGTTATTACCTCGTCAAAAACCAGGATTGTGCCTGTCTGTTCAGTTAAATCACGGAGAGCCTTCACGAATTCCGGAGTGGGCAGGACACAACCTATGTTATGGGAAATCGGTTCTAGAATAACAGCAGCGTACTGTTTTGTCTTTAACTCCTTCTCGACTGCCCCAACATCGTTAAATTCTACGACAGTTGTGTTTTCTACCGCTTCGGCAAGCATTCCAGCCGATAGCGGATCCTTTTGGCCAATGTTTTCTGGTTTTGTAAATATATTCATCAATACATAGTCATGCCACCCATGATATCCCCCCTGAAATTTGAGGATCTTTGCCCGTCCGGTCACAGCTCGAGATACTCTAATTGCGTGGTAAGTCGCTTCTGAGCCACTATTACATAGCAAAGCCAAATCAGCACCAGGCACGTATGTTACAATTTTCTTGCATACCTCTATTTCGTAATCATTCGTACCCACTCCAGTTATATCGAAATCCCTTAAAGCATTGAATACCTCTTGATTTACATCTGGGTCACAATGACCCAGAATGATGGCAGCAAAGGCAGCGTTGTAATCGATGTATCGATTCCCATCAATGTCCCACATATATCCGCCCGAAGTCCGACTAAACACTATATCCTGTGGAAGCTTTCGGATGGATGAGTGCACTCCCCCGGGCGAATAGGAGCAAGCTTCTTCCATACGGGCACTTGATTTGTCATGCCGGTAGCTCGTAAGCCGATTCGCTTTTTCCATTAGGTCCTCCAGTTTTGATTTATTATTTGGCTATTGGATGTCGATGGTTTTAAGGAAACGTCTGGACAGGTTGGCCATTGTGGTGAAATGTTGTTACATGCTCTTCGATACTTTGTCGTGAAACGAAGTTATGCTTTTTCGCTACTGAGGGTCCTACCCAATTAAATCCTGGGCAGATTAACTCCTACCGTTGGATAAACCAATTCGACCTTCCGACCTACTTCCACTACCGCTTTTCCTGCTGCCATTAAATTCATGACTCTACTGCAATAACTCGTACTTTAACAACCCACGGCTAACAGTTTCGGCCTGGCAAGGCCGCACAAAGCAGCCAGGGTGGTTTTTACAAAAGCCAAAAAAGACCCCCCGGCCTGTTCCTGGGTGCATTTTTCTGCGCCAGGAGCCACTTGCTGCGCTGTTTCGACCTTCGATTTAGCCTGTGCGCAGCACCTACTCGGCAGGTAGCGCTGGATACGCCGCACGTTGCTCACGGCGGCGGAACCGATCAGCAGACAGGCCACCCGAAACTTGCCTCGCACCGGTAACTTGCCAGCCGGAAAAGGATGCTTGAGGCTGCGTACGGTGGCTTCGACGGCGGCACGTAAGTTGCAGCCATCTTTGCGCTGTTCCTGACTGTGCCGTCGTCGTTCAGAGGCATGGGCTTCAACTGACGTGAAACGAAAATGATGGCGTGGATCGCGGCTGCTTGGCCGGGCCGGACACTGGTCTGCCAGGGGACAGGTTTGGCATACTTCGGCAGTGAAGTGGGCGACGAAGGCTTTCTTGTGGCTGCTACTATGGACTGTCTCGGTCTGCCCCTGTGGGCAGGTGATTTTCACGGGCTTGCTGTCTTCATTGAACTTGATGGTGAAGTCGGCCAGGTGCAGCTTTTCAGGATTGGGAATGCGCCCGCGAATGGCGGTCTGAATATGTTCAACCTGCTGTTCCTGCAAGACCGCATCGGCAGCCGGGCCGCCATGCCCGCCATCCGTGTAGATCGTCTCCAGTTCAGTGCGCTGCTTCAAGTCGGGCAGTGCTTCGGCCAGTAGTTGGCTGTCGTCGGTGGCATTGGGAGCCGTCTGGATTTTGGTGATTAGCTGCAGCGGGTTCTGCGGGTCGCAGGTTTCGCTCAGGTTGGCAACATAGCCCTGGTAGCCTTTGCCACGTTTTTCCCGGTAGGTGGCTTCCAGATCATCCGGAGACTGCAGGCTGGTGGCGCTCAGGGCTTGGTTGGGTTTGGTCACCACGCCCTTCTGCTCCAGCCGGAAATGTTCGCCGAAGACACGCTCCAGCACCTGGTAGACCGGCTCGGCAGCATAGACCGGCTTCAGCTCGACCAGCAGCCACTGCATCAACTCGCCGATCCGCTGCAGGTGAGAATCCGTTTCTTCGTTCTTCATATGGTAGACATATTGCCCGGCATGTCCCTGCAGGTAGGGTGCAAAGACTGCGGCATAGCGCTCCTGATCGCTCTCGTTCAACATCCGCTGCACCCGCTGCCGAAGGCCTACTCGGCAGCACTTCCACCAGGAGTTGCACCCGCCCCATCCGGCGGATGTTACTGGCTACCAGCGTGCTATCCATGCGCTGCTTGCCGGTCTTGAGCCTAAAGGCCGCAATCTGTTGATCCGTCACCTGCTCGAAGGCCTGATCCAGCAAGTTGATCCCCGTCTCCTGCATCTGGCGGCTCAACCGTTCGCGAAAGTAGTACAGCGTGCGCAAATCGAAATCGCCTTCCCCCAATTGGCGATAGCCCAATGCATAGCGTACCTGCACATCATAACAGTAGGCGTCATACATCTCTTCATCGCTCCAACCGTTGCCCGCTTTCAGGTACTCCAGCCCAACCAACACATTCACCGGCACGTTCGGCCGCGACGGAAAATCAACATACAATACCTCAAACGGTGCTTCGTTCAACCGACAGAAGAACTCCCGATAAAATACTCCTGCCCAGGAATTCTCCAGACGCTTACGCAGTTTTTCGGGTAGTTCATCCACATGGCTGGTGAGCGGTATTTGCAGGTGCCGATGATTTTTCTTGAACATGTTTTTGCTCTCGCAGAACGGTTTGCCCTGATTATATTAAACTTTCCGTTGGTTGAGGAGGGTCCAATTCAGACTACTTTTGTCCACTCGTTTTTGCAGTGAAGTCATCCATTCTTTCTCGCGAATAATCAGGAGTATTACATCTCTGGGTTAGGAAGCATAAAATCGCGGATTACACCCATTAACTCATAATAGGAGGCAATAAAAAAGCGTAGCATGACTCCATTGGGTCCGAACTGGTCAAATTCCTCTATTGTCATGCCATCCTCATCATACGATCGGCGGAAGTCCGAAAACTTACGGTAGAGTTCGCCGATTATGACTGGGTCAACAGGGTCGTCGATTCGTGCTTTGACTTCTACATCAGAACCGTTATAAAGCCGCTGCCAGTCGCATGGAATAGTGAGGACAATGTCACCACCGATCAACTCGGACCAGTGGAGGTGCTGCCGAAAAGCTGCCCCTAAAAGACGAGTATGATAGCCCCTTTGGCGATAGACTTGGTATAACTTTTTAAAACAGGCAATACCTGCCCAAAAGAAATAACCCGGATTTGTGATTATGCCGTCGCGTTTGGCAACAAACTGTAGCCACTCATCGATCCTGCCCAACATTATCGTACATACCGGCCTCAATTTTTCTATACTCTTACCTTCTATTTCCCGACGCTTTAGGCCGCGCTCGATCGCCTCAGCTGCGGCAATCGATTGAGGGACATTGAAGCAAACCGTAGCATTAATATTTACTCCACAGTAGGTTGCTTCTTCCATTGCTTGTATGCCAGCCTTGGTAACTGGTATTTTCACCTGCACGTTTTCAGCAAGTTTCGAAAAATGAACAGCCTGATCGACCAAGGCTTCCGGATTGCAATAATAAGTTGGGTTTGTCTGAATTGAAAGCCTACCTTTTAAGCCATTTTCACGCTGGAATACGGGCAATAAAATATTAGCCCCGTTAACTCCCATTTCCTCTATAACTGCCCAGGTAACTTTTTCTTCAGTCCAATCCGGATGTTCAATGATAATTTCTTCAATTCTGTTTTTCCATAGGTGCATTTCCCGCCTGAGTACGTTTAAAACAATATTGGGGTTGGTTGTTGCCCCCACACAACCGCTTTCGAGAGAATAGGTCAAATCAGCAACGGAGCATGAATCGTTCCATAAATCAGTCGCAGTTTCTACAACTGATTGGTGCAGTGGCCCAATGTAAGCTTTATCCGGCATGATTCCTACAGAAACCTACTTAATCATACAACGGTCAATAATATATTTTTGGCCTTTGTAATGTTTTATGCCCCTATTATATGATTTTTTAAGAAGGTGTCAAGTCCCAATTGTGGTGTGCAGGAAAGCCTGCTTTGATTCCATAATAGAGTTTAGTAAATAAAACAGCTATACCCTGGGATATCGGGAAGACGTACCTTACACTGCAAGCTGCCTCTGTTCGACCTCGAACTTTCGTATAGTTAAACCTGTAATTAAACTCTGAATTGCCCAATACTTTTGATTGAACCTTGCAGATAAAACTAAAGTGTGGTTTGATAGGCCAAATGGTCCAAAAAAAAGCGATGAGGTGGAAAGAGGGACACTAGAAATGGGCCTGGGTGATCAGTCGATATGAACACTAATTCAATGAGCGAATTACATTGAAGTTGGGAGCCAGTGATGGATAACTCATTAAAAATATGGCGAGTAAATGTACGTGACCAATCATTGGCGATAGAGCCGGTCCCTGAAAGGTGGAAGCACCTCGGAGGCCGTGGAATATTGGCGTGTATCCTAACTGATGAAGTAGATCCTACATGCGACCCTCTTGGTCAAAGTAATAAATTGGTCTTCGCGCCAGGTTTATTTACTGGCCATATGTTATCGAGTATCGACCGTATTTCTGTTGGAGCCAAGAGTCCTTTGACAGGTGGAATAAAAGAGAGTAATGCTGGTGGACGGAGTGGACTTTTATCTGGATTACAACCGGGCAGTGGTGGTGCTGGGGGAAAGCGGCTGCGGGAAGACCACGCTGGCGAAGGCCATCCTGCGATTGCTGCCGAGGAATGTGGAGACCTACCGCGGGCAGGTGAATCTGGCAGGGCAGGACGTGATGCAGTTGGGGGATGAAGAGTTCCGGCTGAATGTGCGCTGGGCTGCGATCTCGATGGTGCCGCAGGCAGCGATGAACGCCTTGAACCCGGTGCTGCGGGTGGGAGATCAGGTTTTGGAACCGGCGATCATCCACCTTGGAGTGAAGAAGGCAGATGCACTTAAATTGGCTCTGAAGATGTTCCAGCACGTGGGAGTGCCAGCAGATTTCATTAACCGTTACCCGTTCGAGTTGAGCGGTGGCATGCGGCAGCGGGTGGCGATTGCAATGGCATTGATCACCTCACCGAGCCTGATCATCCTGGATGAACCGACCTCGGCCTTGGATGTGCTGATGCAAGCGAATATCTTCAATGTGTTGAAGCGCATCAAGAAGGAGTTGGGGACGAGCTTTATCCTGATCACACACGACATTGCGACCTCGAGCGAACTGGCGGATGATGTGGCGATTATGTACGCCGGGCAGATTGTAGAGACGGGGGATGCGATGCGATTCTTCCCAACACCGCCGCATCCGTATGCTCAAAAGCTGATGGCAAGCGTGCCGCGGCTAAGAGGGAAGAAGACCCTGGAGTTCATCGTTGGGCAGCCGCCCAGCCTGGTGGGCCCGCCGAAGGGCTGCCGGTTTGCGTCTGCGATTACTACCGCCTCTCAAGATATGTTTGCGCCGCTTCCAAAAACTAGCGGGCTTGATTGATTATGGCTACAGCGCTGTCTCTATCGATAGCCACGTCGACACTATAATCTCCCACCAATCGCTTATCGAAGGCATCCAGCAGCCAGCGATGGAATTTCGGATCGAGTTCTTTGGTTTTATCAAAATGCTCGCCAAACGCAGCATGGACTCCGCTATGCTTGCTGAATTTCAATTCCTTCTCATTCAATAACGCTTCTGCGATATAGAACATCGCGTAATACGCCCGCCCAGCGGCAAGATCTATTTTACCGTTTTCCAATAGGATTTCTGCCCCTTCGATAGTGCCAATTGCTTTAGCCAGCAATTTGTGTGTATGATCTTTCATGCAGGCCATCCTTGAGCACGAATATTGTGCAGCAGAGGCGTATCGGAGTGAAGCCATTGTTCTTCGGTCATAATAATACGGCTGACCGTTATGTTATGGTCAAGTGAAACGTCACCGATAAGTTCACTCGTGCGTTTTAACTCTTCCCAATAACTTTTATATCCATCCAGTACAATCATCACATCCACGTCCGAGTCAACCTGAGCATCCCCGCGCGCATAAGAGCCGTACAAGTACAGGCCGTTGAGCCTATCTCCACAAATGCGGACCAGCCCATTCTTCAATTCTTTCAACAGGCGCTTGACTTTGACCGGCATGGCATTGCTCCTGCCATTATCTTACCGTATTTTGCCTCCTGGTGCAACAGGCTCCCTTCATTGATTTTAGGTAATTACTCAGCCAGGGTGTCATTCTGTGCCGCTGCGCCCTTTGCAGCGGCGAAGAATCCCCCCGCAATGCAGTCGGAGACCCTTCGCTCGCACAAAACGCTCGCTCAGGGTGACATGGCTGAACAGTTACGATTTTAGTGTATATACCGTGCACCACAGAGATGCACGGCACATGTTATTTATCCCATATGATTTATCACCGCATCCCCAAACTCTGAGCACTTTACTTCCGTCGCGCCATCCATCAGGCGGGCAAAATCGTAGGTGACGGTTTTCGCCGCAATCGCCCCTTCCACGCCTTTGACGATCAAATCGGCGGCTTCCGTCCAGCCCATGTAACGGAGCATCATCTCGCCGGAGAGAATGACCGAGCCGGGATTGACCTTATCCAGGTCGGCGTACTTGGGCGCGGTGCCGTGTGTGGCTTCGAAGATGGCGTGACCGGTCTCGTAGTTGATGTTAGCCCCCGGCGCGATGCCGATCCCGCCCACCTGGGCAGCCAGTGCGTCCGAGATGTAATCGCCGTTCAGGTTCATGGTGGCGATCACGTCGTAGTCCTTCGGACGGATCAGGACGAATTGCAGGGTCACGTCCGCGATCGAGTCCTTGATCAGCAACTTGGATTTCCACTTCCCGTTGCCGTGCGTTGGCCAGAGCGCCAGCGCGGCCCCCACTTCTTCGATAATATCCTGCTTCTGAGCTCCGGACATCATCTCGAAGCCGGGATCAATGCGATGGGCATTTTCCTCGACGGCAAGACTCGGCTCCTGCTCTTTATTACCCAGAATCCAGGTCTCGCGCTCGGTGACGATCTCATGGCGGAATTCCTTTTTTGCCAGCGCGTAGCCCCAGTCGCGGAACGCGCCTTCGGTGAACTTCATGATGTTGCCCTTGTGCACCAGGTTGACGGACTTGCGCTTGTTCTCTAACGCCCAGCGGAGCGCGGCGCGAACGAGACGCTCGGTTCCCTCGACCGAGACCGGCTTGATGCCCACCCCGGCGGTTTCGGGAAAACGGATTTTGGCATATTCCTTGGGAAAAGCCTCCCTGAACAAATTCTTGAACCTCCGATTCTCGTCCGTGCCGTACTTGAACTCAATGCCGGTGTAGATATCTTCGGTGTTCTCGCGGAAGATGACCATATCCACGTATTCGGGGTGCTTGACCGGTGAGGGGGCGCCGTTGAAGTAGCGCACCGGCCGCTGGCAGACGTACAGGTCGAGCAGTTGGCGCAGGGCTACATTGAGCGAACGAAACCCTCCGCCGATGGGCGTGGTCAGCGGTCCCTTGATGCCGACCAGAAATTCGGTGAAGGCCTGAACGGTTTCATCGGGCAGCCAGGTGTTGAATAACTTGAACGATTTCTCGCCCGCGTAGACTTCCATCCAGTGGATCTTGCGCCTGCCACCGTAAGCTTTCTGGACAGCCGCGTCGAACACGCGCACCGAGGCGCGCCAGATATCGCGGCCGGTGCCATCGCCCTCGACGAAGGGGATGATCGGATTATCGGGGACTTGCAGTCTTCCATCTTTGATCGTGATCTTCGTCCCGCCCGCGGGGACTTCGACTTGCTTGTATGCCATTACTTTCTCCTTGGGTAAATTAGGATAGATTATATCAAATTGCCCTGGAGGGTAGATGCCGTCATGAGGGAATATGTCGCGCTCATGGCTTCCTGGGATTTGCCGTGCTGGGATAGCAGGAAGCATTGGCGGGTAGGCGTACGCTCGCCTACCCGCCCATATACCTGCCTTCAGCTATGTCAAATCCCAATTAGCGATAATCGACGGAGTCGTAAATTCGGGTATAATCCCTGACAGATAATGCGTTTTTGAAATACCCTTGAACGCTTTTCTAAAGAAGAGTTCGCATAGGATAACGTAGATGCCCGACAAGTTATTAGAAGTTCAAGGTCTCGAGACCCATTTCAAAACTCGCGAGGGGGTCATCCATGCAGTCAATGGAGTTTCTTTTGCCATGGAAGAAGGGGAAACCCTTGGTATTGTGGGAGAGAGCGGGTGCGGTAAAAGCGTTACCATGCTCTCCATACTGCGCCTGATCCCGGTTCCACCAGGTAAAATCGTCGCAGGAGAGGCTCTTTTCCTTGGTGATGACTTGTTGAAAATGACGGATGACGAGATCCGCCACGTGCGCGGGTCGCAAATCAGCATGATTTTCCAGGACCCAATGACCTCCTTCAATCCTGTCCTGACCATCGGACTGCAAGTCGCGGAACCGCTGGAAATCCACCAGGGAATGTCTCGCAAGCAGGCGATGAAACGTGTGGTCGAATTGCTGGAACTGGTTGGTATTCCCAATGCCAAAGAACGCGTCAAAGATTACCCGCACCAGTTTTCGGGTGGTATGCGCCAGCGCGTGATGATTGCCATGGCCCTGACGTGCAATCCCCAAATCTTGATCGCGGATGAACCAACCACTGCCCTGGACGTGACCATCCAGGCCCAGATCATTGAACTGGTCAAGCGTCTGCGCGACGAACTGGGCATGGCCATCATCTGGATTACCCACGACCTGGGGATTATCGCCGGCTTGGCCAAGCGAGTGTTCGTGATGTATGGCGGTTACTTTATCGAGGAAGCGCCTGTCAAGGAACTGTATAGAAATCCCCAACACCCCTATACAATAGGGCTGTTGGGCAGCCTGCCGCGCTTAGACGAAAGTCAGCGACGGCGACTGGCCTCGATTGACGGTCAGCCTCCTGTCTTGTTCGAGAGGTCGGCATCTTGCCCCTTCGCACCACGATGCAAGAGCGCCATCGAGCGGTGCTGGAAGGAAAATCCGACGCTTGATACGGTCGCGCCAGATCATCGCACGGCCTGTTGGGTTGATATCAATGCCGGGAGACCGCGTCAATGACAGCGAATGACGTATTATTGCGCGTTGATAATTTGGTCAAGTATTTTCCAATTACACAAGGAATCATTATTCAAAAACAGATTGGCGCCGTCCATGCCGTGGATGGCGTCTCGTTTGACATTCGCAAGGGCGAGACACTGGGGCTGGTTGGCGAATCCGGCTGCGGCAAGTCCACCACTGGGCGCACCATCCTGCAACTCTACCGTCCTACAGCCGGCTCTGTTTTTTTTGGTGATGTGGACTTGGTGAAACTCAAGGGCGAGGAACTGCGCAAGATGCGCCAACACATGCAGATGATCTTCCAGGATCCCTATGCCAGCCTGAATCCACGCATGACCGTGGGCGAGATCGTCGGCGAACCGCTGATCATACACAATATGGCACGTGGTAAAGAAATCCAGGAACGTGTCGAGAATCTGTTGGAACTGGTCGGTCTGAACGCAGCTTTTTCCAATCGCTATCCTCATGAGTTTTCAGGCGGTCAACGTCAGCGCATTGGTGTGGCGCGCGCTCTGGCCCTCCAGCCAAAACTTATCGTCTGCGACGAGCCGATCTCGGCGCTAGATGTCTCTATCCAGGCGCAGGTGGTCAACCTGCTGGAAGACCTGCAAAAACAATTTGGCCTCACCTATTTGTTCATTGCCCATGACCTGTCAATGGTGCGCCATATTTGCGATCGCGTGGCGGTTATGTATCTTGGTATTATCGTTGAGCTGACAAATCAGAAAGAGCTATATTACAACCCATTGCATCCTTATACGCAAGCGTTACTTTCTGCTGTACCTATTCCTGATCCTGTTGTGGAAGAACAGCGGCGGCGGATTATTTTGGAGGGTGATGTGCCTTCTCCGGTGAATCCACCCTCCGGGTGTCGGTTCCGTACGCGCTGCCGCATTGCTGAGACGATCTGCGCTGAGCAAAAACCTGAATGGCGAGAAATCGTCCCTGGGCACTTTGTGGCCTGTCACAAAGTGGGAATTTCTGCGAATAAAGGAGGTGATGAGCTATAGCAATGTTCCTGCACCTGATGTTCCCTTTACCCTTCGTTTGCCTATCCAATTCTAGTTTGTGAGGAGAAGAGACAATGCGTTCCAAACCGTTCGTCTTCGCTGGCTTGCTAATCATTGCCAGCATGATACTTTCAGCCTGCCAACCCACTACTACCGCCGAGGCGCAGACGCTCTCGGCCACCGCCGCGCCCGCCGCGACCGAGCAACCCACCTCACCTTCGGTAACGCCAACCTCATAAAGTTACCAGTAATTAGTGATCAGCTACCAGTAGATAAGTAAAACGGCCTGCCGATACAGCAGGCCGTTTTACTTGGCAAACGAATAATAACCTTGGCGTTCTTGGCGTCTTGGCGGTTATTCTCCCATGTGCGCGATCACCGCATTCCCAAACTCCGAGCATTTGACCTCGGTCACGCCGTCCATCAGCCGCGCAAAATCATAGGTGACGGTTTTCGCCGCAATCGCCCCTTCCATGCCTTTGACGATCAAATCGGCGGCTTCCGTCCAGCCCATGTAACGGAGCATCATCTCGCCGGAGAGAATGACCGAGCCGGGATTGACCTTATCCAGGTCGGCGTACTTAGGCGCGGTGCCGTGTGTGGCTTCGAAGATGGCGTGACCGGTCTCGTAGTTGATGTTGGCCCCCGGCGCGATGCCGATCCCGCCCACCTGGGCCGCCAGTGCGTCCGAGATGTAATCGCCGTTCAGGTTCATGGTGGCGATCACGTCGTAGTCCTTCGGACGGATCAGGACGAATTGCAGGGTCACGTCCGCGATCGAGTCCTTGATCAGCAGCTTGGATTTCCACTTCCCGTTGCCGTGCGTCGGCCAGAGCGCCAGCGCGGCCCCCACTTCTTCGATGATATCCGGCTTCTGAGCCCCGGACATCATCTCGAAGCCGGGGTCGATTATGCGGGCATTTTCCTCGACGGTGAGACTCGGCTCCTTCTCTTTGTTGCCCAGAATCCAGGTCTCGCGCTCGGTGACGATCTCAAGGCGGAATTCCTTTTTTGCCAGTGCGTAGCCCCAGTCGCGGAACGCGCCTTCGGTGAACTTCATGATGTTGCCCTTGTGCATCAGGTTGACGGACTTGCGCTTGTTCTCTAACGCCCAGCGGAGCGCGGCGCGAACGAGACGCTCGGTTCCCTCGACCGAGACCGGCTTGATGCCCACCCCGGCGGTTTCGGGAAAACGGA
>JALHUM010000092.1 GCA_022865905.1 Anaerolineales bacterium
GCCATAGCCTTCGGGCATATTGGGGATGGCCACTAGCACTGGCTTACATCGAACACACCGCTACTACGCTCCGTCACCACTGAAGCAACTCATTAGTGCCGCCGCTGAAGTCAAGCTAGATCTTATTGGTTATATCACGGCGAAGATGACTTTCACCTCTCCAAGGCAGCAGGTTTCAGTCATCATATAGGGAATCGTAGCTTTCTTATTAGAGATTTTCTAGTTTTTCAAAATACACCGCTTGCGTTACAGTCATGGACGGGAGTCGATAGAGTGAATTAAAAGCCCTCCAAAGGCTAACCTTCGGAGGGCTGGTTACAATGAGATTAGCCCTATGGCAAATTGAACGTCCTCACCAGGAACACCGCCATCTGGGCCCGCGTGACCGAGTCTTCGGGGCAGTAGTTGCCGCTGCCGCAACCGGTAGTGATGCCCTCTACGGCTAATTGCTTGATCCAGGCAGCTGCCCAATAGCCGGTAGACACGTCATTGAAACCAGTGCTGCCCCCCACAGCGGGGGGCGTATAGGTCGCACCATGCCTGGCGCGCAGCAGGAAAATAGCCATCTGGGCGCGGGTGACTGACTGCTCAGGACAGTAAACCAGCGGCGAGGTCCCGCAGCCGGTGGTGATGCCATCAACGTAGAGTTTCTCAATCCAGTTGACCGCCCAGTAGGAGAGAGGCACATCGGTGAAGACGGTACCTGTGCCGGGGGGCGGGGTGTAGGTGGGGCCGTTCATTCCGCGTTCGAGGAAGATTGCCATCTGGGCGCGGGTGACCGAGTTCTCCGGGCAGTACATGAGAGGATTGGTGCTGCAGCCGGTGGTGATGCCGGAGGCATACAGGCGATTGATCCACGACCATGCCCAGTGCGTAGCGGGCACATCCCCAAAGGTGGAGGTGGAGCCGTATTCGTAAGCCCCAATGTCAGGTTGAGAGTCGCGGAGCCGTCCGTCAAAATCATTGAGCGGCGCGCCACTGGTTGTGCCGGCGTTGATCGCCGGGCTGCCCGGCAGTAGGTGAGCGTCAAAGGCATCAATGCCCATGTTCATCAGGTCGGACAAGACATCGCAGAGATTGTGCGGGCCGGGGCAGGGAGTCACATTGCCGAAGCGCACGCCGGTGATGAGCGAGTAATCCACGACGAAGGGATTGGCCGGCATCGGTGGAGACGATTCGTCATCGTACCAGGCGAAGCAGGTATCCTCCTCCGGGTTGAAGAATATCTTCTGGCCCTGAAAAATGACATTGCGAATCAGCACCTTCTCGCTGCCATTGCAGGTCTTGTCGAGGGCGCACTCGGCACTCGCCAGGCAGCCACCCTCGCCTGTGACTGTGGAGTTGATCACCTTGGCCTGGCCGCCAGGATTCAAGGCAAAAACCAGGGCGCTACCGCCAGCGCGGCAGTCATCGTCGTTGTTCCAGTAAGGCATGTCATGAAAGAAGCCGCAGTTGCTGACGATGATGCTGTTCTCGATGGTGACTGCGCCGGTGGTTTTGATCTGGTTGCCGTCGTTGCCTTCAGCGATCGTGCGGCGGATCTCGATGACAGCATCGGGTAGTCGGGTGTAGAGCATATCCAGCCCGTCGGAGGTATTGTGCAGAAAAGCGGAATCCTCGATGATGTAGTGCCCGCCGGTGGTGCCGCCGAAGCCAGCCCCGTCGCCGTAACCGCCCGCCTCCTGTCCCCAACAGCCAACATATTGTTTATCGGGATATGTCTCGCCGCAGCCGTTCCATTCCACCACCCAGTGGCGGAAGATCAGCGTGCCGTGATTTTCAGAGTTCGTACCATCCCCGACCAGGTCGCCGTTCCAGCCGGCCAGACCGTTACCGGCGATGCGCACGTTATCCACCGTCCAGTCGGTAAGACGACCAGCCAGAACGCCGGTATTTGCCAGCCCATGGATGTTGAGGTCTTTCAAGAGCAAATTGGCCGAATCCTCGGCGTAGAGACCAGTCGCGGCCCAGTCGCCATAGGGCGGATTATCCCGTTGGCAGGTGTACTGTGAGCCGCCAGTGGGGAACAAGTGGTCTTCGATGCAGCTGGAATGGTCGGTAATTTCCAGGCAGGCGACCTCGACGTTGCTGGAATCGGTCAAGTTTACAATGAACCGGGGGCGGCCCGTGCCCCACAATTCGGGCGGGTTGGTGCACCCCGAATCCCAACCGGCGCCCAGGATGCGGGTCGGGTGGGAGGCGTCAGGGCCTGAGGGGATGGACGACATGAGGCAGTCATACGATCCCTCGTAATCGCAGTTCTCCGCTCCCGATGCACCGTAACCCATCATATAGGAGCCGCTGGCGATGATCAGGGTGTCACCGCCGGTGATGCGTGGCGTACCACCCGGTGGCAGCGCGCGGAAGGGATGGTCCCAAGCGCAGGGCTGAATGGTGCCGCTGCCGGGATACGGCGCATTCACGCGGCCCGTGCATTGTTCTGGCGATCCCCCGTTGGGGCGCACATACCAAACAGTAGGGCTCGCGGCGTGTGTAATGCCGGATAGTGGCAGGTTGATTCCTAACGTCAGCCCAGCAGCGGTAGCGATGAAGAGAATGAGCAATCTTCTTTCGGTAGACATCTCGCCTCCTTAAAATCGGGCACTGATAAACACAGGTGAAAAATTATTAAGCTCCTTGCAACAGATCTCAGGAAGTCTTTGGCCGGTTATCCATTGAATAGGAGTTCCAAGTCTTCGGTTAATGGCTCTCTTGCAGGCGTATCTTGGGTAACCTTTCTTCTTGCTTTAGGGATTGGTTTCTGGTCTGGGTCGGATTGCGACTTTGCTTTCAGTTTTTCGATTTGTTTACGAAGGAAATTCTTTTCAACTTCTGTGACGGCCTTATTATCTGAAGTAATTTACGCTTCGCAGACTCGTATTGCTTCCCGGAGTTTGCCTTGTTTTGTGTAGATAATTCTCAATCGGTAGTAAGAACAGTTGGTCTCGGCTTTATCGGCAACATTTTACTCGTAGCTTCGGAGGGCTGGTTGCTGTGAGATTAATCTTAAGGCAAATTGAACGTCCGCACCAGGAACACCGCCATCTGGGCCCGCGTGACCGAGTCTTCGGGGCAGTAGAGCAGCGGCGAGGTCAGGCAGCCGGTGGTGATACCCTCCGCATACAACTGCTCGATCCACTTTGCCGCCCAGTAGGAGGCGGGGACGTCCGTAAAGATGCCCGCAGCCGCAGGCGGGGTGTAGGCGGCACCGTGTTTGGCGCGCAGGAGGAAGACTGCCATCTGGGCACGTGTAACGGAATCCTCCGGGCAGTAGCTCAGCGGTGAGGTCGAGCAACCGGTGGTGATGCCATCCGCAAAGAGTTTCTCAACCCAGTTGACTGCCCAGTAGGAGAATGGCACATCGGCAAAGACCAAGCCGGTGCCGGCGGGCGGAATGTAGGCAGCGCCACGAATCCCGCGCTCAAGGAAGATTGCCATCTGGGCGCGGGTGACCGAGTTCTCCGGGCAGTACATGAGAGGATTAGTACTGCAGCCGGTGGTGATGCCGGAGGCATACAGGCGATTGATCCACGACCATGCCCAGTGCGTAGCGGGCACATCCCCAA
>JALHUM010000093.1 GCA_022865905.1 Anaerolineales bacterium
AGCGTGGCTACCGCATCACCGAAGTCCCCATTCGCTGGCACTACAGCCCCGAAAGCAAGATCCACATCCTGCGTGATTCCTGGCGCATGTTCCTCGACCTGCTAACGATCAGCCGCAACGCCCGGCGAGGAATCTATGATTCGTAGTGACGACTTCAGTCGTCAAACGGCTGAAGCCGTTACTACCCCCCTATTTTCCACGCTCGAATTCGAACAAGCTCTCTGGAACGGCGGCTTTAGCTGTGTCGCCGGGATTGACGAGGCCGGGCGCGGCGCATGGGCTGGGTCGGTGTGCGCAGCCACCGTCATCCTGCCAAGAACGCCGCATCTCGCGTGGACCCTGCGCGGGGTGCGCGATTCCAAGCAGATGACGCCGCTGGCGCGTGAGAGCTGGGCGCCGCGCATCAAGGAAATTGCCCTGGCTTGGGGCGTGGGCTTTGCCTCCGCTGAGGAAATAGATATGCTCGGAATCGTCCCGGCCACCAAACTGGCGGCGACGCGGGCGATAGCCTCTCTTTCCCTAAAGCCTGATTACCTGATCACTGATTACCTGATCTTTCCCGAAATCCCCCTGCCCCAGACCGCCCTGGTCAAAGGCGACCGGCGCTCGTTGAGCGTGGCGGCCGCCTCGGTCCTGGCAAAGACCGCCCGCGACGCCCGGATGCGCGAACTGGATTTGGAATATCATGGATACGGCTTTGCCCGGCACAAGGGCTATGGCACACCGCAGCACCGCGCCGCGATTAGACAATCAGGGCTGTGCACCCTCCACCGAAAAAGCTTCGCCATAAAAACGTAGGGCGAGATTCACATCCCGCCCCACTTTTTGACTAAAAGAAACCCGGTTTCTTGGAGAAACCGGGTTTCTGGTGGAATGCTTTTGATAAACTCCTTTGGGGACGATGCGCAAATATCCACCCTACCGCCGCCGATCGTGCCAGCGCAGGAAAAATTTGGTGATCTCTTCCGATACCGCCGGGATAAGCGCCAGGCCAAGGACGACAGTCCACTCCCGCAGGCTCATGAAATGGGTGTTGAAAATCGGCTGCAAGAACGGCACGGCGCAGACCAACAGGAGCAGCGCAATCGAAAGTCCGACCGCATATTGCATGTACCGGTTCGAGAACACGCCGATACGGAAGAGCGACGCCCTTTCCGAGCGGACGGTATAAGCGCGGAACAGTTCACACAACGAAAGCGTGGCAAAGGCCATCGTTTCGGCAGTTTGAACGTTCACACCACGCCAGTCAAATTGGAGCAAATAGGCAAGCGGGTTTACACCGGCCGGGATGGCCGCGTTGGCGCCCAAATGCCAGATCAAACCAAAACCGAAGGCCAGCAGAACCGCGCTCGTCTGGGTAATGGTCTGGATGACAATGCCCAGGCGCATCGGGCCATTGACGATCGGCTCGTTCTTCGGACGCGGCTTGCGGGACATGATATCCGGATCGCCCTTTTCCATCGCCAGCGCCAGGGCCGGCGCGCCGTCGGTCAGCAGGTTCAGCCAGAGCAGTTGGATCACGGTCAGCGGCGAGGGAAGACCGGCCAGGGTTGCCAGGAAGATGGCCATGATCTCGGCGACATTTGACGAGAGCAGGACAAAGACAAATTTGCGGATATTGTCGTATATGATGCGTCCCTGCTCGACTGCGGAGACGATGCTGGCGTAGTTGTCGTCGGTCAGCACCATGTCGGCGGTCTCCTTGGCTACGTCGGTGCCGAT
>JALHUM010000094.1 GCA_022865905.1 Anaerolineales bacterium
ACAAGGCCGGTTCCGGTGAAATTGACTGGATCGAGGCGCTGGAACGCATGGCATCCAAGGGCAAACCGTTCTTCGTCGCCACCGGAGCTGCGACCATCGGCGAGGTGCAGCACGCTGTGCACGCCATTTTGAAGATCAACAAGCAGTTGGTGCTGATGCAGTGCAACACCAATTACACCGCCAGCCCGCAGAACTACGATCACCTGCACCTGAACGTGCTCAAGACATACGCCACCATGTTCCCGGACGTGATCCTGGGTCTCTCCGACCACACTCATGCCGCTGCACCTGTGCTGGGCGCGGTGACGCTCGGCGCGCGCGTCATCGAGCGTCACTTCACCGATAGCAACGATCGTGAAGGCCCGGATCATAAGTTCGCCATGAATCCAGAGAATTGGGCCAGGATGGTCGAGGAGACCCGCATCCTGGAGCGCGCCCTGGGCAGCGCTGACAAGTCCATCGCCGGCAATGAGCAAGAGACTGCCGTCATCCAGCGCCGCTGCCTGCGCGCCGCGCGCGACGTCAAAGCTGGCGAGACTTTCACGCGCGAGATGATTGACGTGCTCCGTCCTGCCGCGCCGGGCGCCATCAAGCCGCATGAAATCCAGGATGTCATCGGCACGAAAGCGCTAACCGACCTGCCGAAGGGCAAGGAATTGAGATGGACGGATTTATGTGCAGCGAGGAAGTAACCACAAAGGCACAAAGACACGAAGTTGATTTTTCTTTGTGACTTCGTGTCTTTGTGGTAAAGTTTCTATGCGCGTGATCTACTTTTCGCTGGATTACACCCCTCACGATCATCGTTTCCTCTCTGCTCTCGCGGAAACGGACCACGATGTCTTTTACGTTCGCCTCCAGCGCGGAGCACAGAAAACGGAAGACCGGCCATTGCCATCGAACATTGAACAGGTGCTTTGGAAAGGCGGACAGGCTGTTTTCCACTGGCGCAACCTGCCGCGCCTGACCCTTGACTTTCGACGTTTGACACGGGAAATCAAACCTGACCTGATCCATGCCGGGCCGATCCAGACCTGCGCCCTCATTGCCACCCTCTCCGGCTTTCGTCCCCTCCTGACCATGTCCTGGGGCTTTGACCTGATGCAGGACGCAGAGCGCAACGCCTGGTGGAGATATGTTACACATTACACATTGGCACGTTCCACATTTTTCACCAGCGATTGTGAAACCACCCGTCAGAAAGCCATCTCCTACGGCATGAACCCAAGCCGCACTATCGTTTTCCCTTGGGGCGTGGACCTCGATCGCTTCGTACCGGCCGTCACCCGTCACTTGTTACCCTTCACTGTCTTTTGCAATCGCGCCTGGGAACCTCGCTACGGCGTGGATATCCTCGCCCGCGCCTTCGTCGAGGCCGCACGGCAGCGCCCTGAACTGCGTTTGATGCTGCTTGGCAGCGGGTCGCAGGGCAATCTGCTGCACCAGATCCTCACGGACGGCGGCGTGATGGAACGCGTCCACTTCGGCGGGCAAGTCAGCCAGAGCGAATTGCCGCATTTCTACTGGATGGCTTCCCTCTTCGTAAGCGCCTCCCACGTGGATGGTTCGTCCGTCTCGCTAATGGAAGCGCTCGCCTGCGGCTTGCCGGCCCTGGTCTCGGACATCCCTGCCAATGGGGAATGGGTGTCTGACGGCGTTAACGGCTGGCTCTTCCCAGATGGCGATGTTGACGCCCTGGCTGCTGCGATCCTGCGGGCTTATGATGGACGCAAGAATCTGGCAAAAATCGGTCGCGCTGCTCGCAAGACTGCCGAAGAGAAAGCCGATTGGCAAAAGAACTTTCGAAAATTGATCGAAGCTTATGAAATGACGCTGAAAGTAACCAGATGATGATCAACCTGCAATTCGTAACCCGCAACTTGCAATGTGCAACCTGCAACCTTCAACAACGATGAGACCAAGAACCATTGCCATCATTCAGGCCCGCATGGGCGCCACCCGTCTGCCAGGCAAGGTGCTGCACGACATTGCCGGACAGCCGATGCTCGTTCGCGTCGTCGAACGCACCCGTCGCGCCAGCCTGCTGGACGGCTTCGTCGTGGCTACCACGACCGAGGTTCAGGATGATGCGCTGTATGAACTGTGCCGGGAGCGCGGCTATTCCTGCTATCGCGGCGAACAGCAGGATGTTCTCGATCGTTACTACCAGGCGGCGCGGCAGACTGGCGCGGATGTCATCGTCCGCATCACCGCCGACTGCCCGGTCATTGATCCGTTGCTCATTAACGAAACCGTTCAACTGGTCACGGGTCACTATTCACTGGTTACTGATCATTTTGATTTCGCTGCCAATCGCCTGCCCCCACCCTGGGGACGCACCTACCCCATCGGCCTGGATGTGGAGGCCTGCACCTTCGCCGCGCTGGAGCGTGCATGGCAGGAAGCGACTGAGCCATACCAACGCGAACACGTCATGCCCTATCTCTACGAAGGTGTCAACCTGCAACCTGCAACCTGCAACTTGCAACTTGCAACCCGCAACCTGCAACTGGGTACATCCCCGAGCGGCTTCCGCGTCGCCCTCCTCAACCACGATCCCGATTACGGCGCGCTGCGCTGGACGGTGGATACGCCCGAAGATTTGGAACTCATTCGCTTGGTCTATGCCCGCTTCGGCGGCCGCGATGACTTCGGCTGGCGCGAAATACTGGCTCTTTTCGAACGAGAGCCGGAACTTACCAAGCTCAATGCCTTGATAAACGCCAAGGGAATGACAGAATCCGAAACAAAATAACGTGAAGGAGATAATCATGTCAAAAACAAAAGTGCTTGTTACCGGTGCAGATGGTTTTATCGGCCACCACCTGGTCACCTTCTTGAAAGCCAAAGGCTACTGGGTGCGCGGGGCGGATATCAAGCTGCCCGAATTCAGCAAAGTGAACGCCGACGAGTTCGAGCTTCTTGACCTGCGCCGTTGGGATAACTGCCTGCAGGCCACGCGCGCCATTGACGAGGTTTATGGCTTGGCCGCCGATATGGGCGGGATGGGCTTCATTTCAGCGCATCACTCGGAAATCCTGCACAACAACTCGCTGATCAACACCCACACGCTGGAGGCCGCGCGCCTCAACGGTGTGAAGCGCTACTTCTATACCTCCTCAGCCTGCATCTACCCCGAATACAAGCAAACCGACGCGAATGTTGTTCCCCTCAAGGAGGAAGATGCCTACCCGGCCCAGCCCCAGGATGCCTACGGCTGGGAAAAGCTGGTGATGGAACGGTTGTGCACTCATTACCGCGAGGATTACGGCCTGCAGACCCGCATCGTCCGCTTCCATAATATGTTTGGCGAAGAGGGCACCTGGGACGGCGGTCGTGAAAAGGCCCCCGCCGCCCTCAGCCGCAAGATCGCCGTTGCCAAGCTGACTGGCAAGCACGAGATCGAAATGTGGGGCGACGGCGAGCAGACCCGTTCCTTCTGTCACATTGACGACTGCCTCGAGGGCATCTACCGCCTGATGCGCTCGGACTATGTCTTCCCGCTGAACCTGGGACAGGATCGCCTGGTCACGATAAACCAACTGGCCGACATCATTGCCGATATTGCCGGCATCGAGATAACCATTAAGCACGTGCCCGGACCTCAAGGGGTGCGCGGTCGCAACTCGGACAACTCCAGGCTGCGACAGGTTCTCGGCTGGGAACCGCAAATTTCGCTCGAAGAGGGTCTGAAGCGCACGTATGCTTGGATCGAGTTGCAGGTCTCGAAGAAACTCGGTTTGCCGATCCCAAAGTAATATTCTCAACATGAAGGACATAAAGGAGCACAAAGGTAATCTTATAGCAGTTCGGACCCTATGTGACATTCGACGGAAAAGGAATCCATGAGCTTTCTCACTATCTTCACAGCGCCCAAGCCGTTCACCAACCCTCACATTAACATCATCCAGCGTAATGCCATCCAATCCTGGATGCGGCTGGAAGATGTGTCGGTCATGCTGATCGGGGACGAGGCCGGCATCCGCGCGACCGCCAAAGAATTCGGCGCAAAGCACGTGCCAGATGTGGCGCGCGACGATAAAGGCGTCCCAACGGTCAGGTCCGTCATGGCGCAGGGACATGCTTTCAGCGATAGTCCCCTGCTGTGCTTTGCCAACGCGGACATGATCCTGATGTCTGACCTCGTCCGGGCAGCGCGGCAGGTTTCGGCACAAGTCAAGGATTTCCTCATAGTCGGCCAGCGCTGGAATCTGGAAGTGACCGAACCGCTCGATTTCAGCGGCGATTGGGAATCTCGCCTGCGTGCCGAGATTGAGATGCATGGCGAATTTTACAATCCCTGGGGTATTGACTACTTCGTCTTTCCCAATCACCTCTATTGTGATGTTCCGAACTTTACCATCGGTCGCCCTGTTTGGGATAATTGGATGGTTTATCATGCCCGCACGCAGTGGAAATTGGCCTTGGATGCCACGCGCTCGGTGCTTGTCATTCATCAAAACCACGATTACAGCCACCTTCCTGGTAACAAGCCTCCGTATGGCTCCGAGGTTGCCAAATCCAACCTGGCAAAAGCGGGAGGCCGGAGACATGCTTATAATGTTTTGGATACCAACAAGGAATTTATCAAGGGAAAGATCTGCTCCCCCAAGCAGCACCTGGCTAGGTACTTGCGCCGCCTCGAGCACCTATTCATTACCGATGTGATGACCGGATGGCGCGGCAGAATTGCCATCTGGATTGGCAAGATCGAACGTCCTCTGTCTACTATACCTAGAAGGTAGAAATATGCGCGTCGGTCAGAATCCAGCTAAACAGGTAACGACTGTCGCCCAGCCAGCAGATGTCACCGTGACTGTCGTCAACTTTATCCCGTTCATCGGCGGTTTTTACGAACAGAGCGCGGAAGTGCTCGAATATTGCCTGCAGAGCATCTGGGAAAATACCGATCAGCCTTTCGATCTGATGGTCTTTGACAATCACAGTTGCCGCCCGGTGCGGGAACTATTGCTGGATTTATACGAACAGGAAAAGATTCAATACCTGGTGTTATCCGAGAAGAACATTGGTAAAATCGGCGCCTGGAATTATATGTTTGGCGCTGCGCAGGGAAGTTACATTGCCTTTGCCGATAACGATATTTACTTTCAGAAAGGCTGGCTTGCTGCTTCGCTGGAGTTGTTCGAGGCTTTTCCAAACGTCGGCATGGTGACTGGGCGACCGCTCCGCACCCCGGAAGTCTTCTCTTCCAGCACATTGGAATGGGGCAAGCAGCAGCCCCCAGGTGTGTTGGAGACAGGACAATTTCTGGATTGGGAGACTTTCTGGGAACACGCGCTCAGCACTGGATTTGAATTGAAAAAGGCCCAGGAACGTTTCAGAGGCGGTCAGGATTATCGTCTGAATTTCGAAGACAAGCAGGCTTACGTAGGCTCGGCTCATTTTCAGTTCCTGACCCACAAGGATTTACTCCAAAGAATCATTCCCTTGCCATCCAAGGAACCAATGCGCGGCGAGCGTGCCTTCGATATTGCTGTCAATCAACTCGGTTATCTGCGCCTGACCACTTGTGAACCCTACGTGCGGCACATCGGCAACCGGCTGCCCGGCCCGGCGACGCAGACCAGGCGCGCCTCGAAGGGCAAATCCCTGATCAGAAGGTTGATCTGGCTGCCAGGCATACGTCACGTTCTATTATGGCTGCACGACCAGATCTTCCGTCTGTATTTCCATAACGCTGAATGAGGTTGTAAGTTACCCGTGAAAACGATTTTCCTTGTCCTTGACCATGGCCTGGCGCTGGCCTATTTTCTAGAAACTGACCTGGCTAATCTCCTGGCAGAAAAGAATGCGCGCCTCGTGCTGTTGGTCCCGGAGGCCATGCTGCCCTTGTTGCAGGACAAATATTCGAATCCCAGGATCATCTTCGAGTCCGTGCGCGATAAACAGGCCTTGCGTTATCAGAAATGCCACTGCGCCGGGTTGCAGGAGTTGTTCGACCATGTTCGACGAGCCAGTGCTTCCCGCCTCATCCCACTGACTTACGTGGATACCCACCGCAGGCGGAGGGAAATGGAAGCCAGGGGCCGCCGCAAGAGGATATTGCCACTCTTGCGCCCGTTGATCGGCCTGCTGCGCCGTTCGCGGCTGGCCCGTCTGCTCTTCCGGCATACCTTGCAAATTATGTTCACCCCTCACATCTATGCCGATCTGTTCGAGCGCTACCAACCAGAACTGATCGTCTGCAACACAGCCGGCTGGCGTCTGGATCAATACCTGCTGCGCGAAGCCAAGCGCCGCGGCATCGAAACGGCCACGGTCATCGTGGGCTGGGATAATCCCAGCAGCCAGGGCTTACCGGGCGCATTTATAGATTACATCGTTGTCTGGTCAGAGATCCACAAATGGGAAATGGTCGCGGGTGTGGATTGGCCGGCCGAGAAGGTATTTATCGGCGGTATGCCACTTTACGATGGCTACATCAGCCGTAAATGGGTCATGCCGCGCGACGAGTACTTCAGGCTGCATCATCTGGACCCCCATAAGCAGCTGATCGCCTTCGCCGCCACCGCCTTGAGCATCTCGCCGAATTTGCATTTGGTGAAATTGCTATCCGAGATGATTGGCAAGCAGACGCTCAAACTGCCATCTCAACTGCTCATTCGCTTGCATCCTAACCACTTCAAAACATCCCCGCATTACCAGGAGGAAGCCAGGGCCATCTATGAGATTGCCCGGCAGTTCCCCGATGTGCACGTGGTCGAGCCAAAAGAGGTGCCCGGCGGATTCGAGCGCTATTCCGGGGAAGATTTCCCTGAAAAAGGCTCCATGCTTGCTCATTGCGACCTCCTGGTCACCATTTACTCGACCATGGTCGTGGAGGCAGCGCTTCATGATAAGCCTTTCATCAGCGCATGTATTGACACGCCAGGAGGTTGGCAAGATAAATTCTGGGTCCCGCTGCACGAAGTCCCAGGCTGGCCGACGGCCTCCAGAGTCAACCGGGCAAAGGCCGGAAAACTGGTTCTCACGCCTGAGGAGTTGCGACAGGCGCTTGATGACTATCTCTCTCATCCTGACCTCAATGCAACAGAACGCCGTCAACTCGTCGAGGCTGAGCTGACTTTCTTGAATGGCGAGGCGACCCGGCGCACAGCCGACTATCTATGGTCGCTGGCGTGTGGAGATAAAGAATGACCGAGATCCAACCTATCGAGATCGCGGGCCGTAAAGTCGGGCCTGGCGCGCCGTGCCTGCTGATTGGCGAGGTCGCTCAAGCCCACGATGGCAGCTTGGGCATGGCGCACGCCTACGTTGACGCGATTGCGACGGCCGGCGCAGAGGCGGTTAAGTTCCAGACCCACATCGCCCAGGCCGAGAGTTCTGCCCAGGAGCCTTTCCGCGTGCGCTTCGGCCAGCAGGACGGAACGCGCTTCGATTACTGGAAGCGCATGGAGTTCAGTGAGGAGCAGTGGGCCGGTCTGGCCCAACATGCACGCGATAAAGGACTGCTCTTTTTGAGTTCACCTTTTTCCGAAGAAGCAGCCGACCTATTACACCGCATCGGCGTTCCGGCCTGGAAGATCGCCTCCGGCGAGGCGAACAATCCCTTGCTCTTCGAGCATATTGCCGGAACTGGATTACCTATCCTTCTTTCCACTGGCATGAGCAGCTTGGAGGAGATTGACCAGATCGTGGCCTGGATAAAGCAACGCGGCCTGCCGTTGGCGATTTTCCAATGCACCTCGAAGTATCCCTCCCCGCCGGAAGCCCTGGGGCTGAACATGCTGTCTGTTTTTCGCCAGCGCTATGGCGCTCCGGTCGGACTTTCCGACCATTCAGGCGCGATCTACGCCGGGCTGGCGGCGGTAACGTTGGGCGCATCCTTGTTGGAGGTCCACGTGACGCTGAGCCGGGAGATGTTCGGGCCGGATGTGCCTGTCTCGGTGACGACCTCCGAGCTGCGTCAACTGGCCGATGGGATCCGCTTCATCGAATGCGCCCTGGCTCATCCGCTGGATAAGGATGCTGCTGCCCAGGAAATGCAGTCCATGCGCCAGACGTTCAACAGAGCCCTCGTCGCCAGGCGGGATCTCCAGGCCGGTCATCGCCTTTCCCGCGCCGACCTGACCGCCCGCAAACCGGCTTCAGCTGGCATCCCTGCCCAACGGCTGGAGGAAATCCTGAACAGGCCCCTCGAGCGAGACCTGGCAGCCGGCGAATTCATCACCGAGGCCGACCTGGGCTTGTGATTGGAGATTTTATGGCAAAACGAAAAATCTGCGTGGTCGTGACCGCCCGTCCCAGCTATTCCCGCATTCGCACGGCGCTGACCGCTATCACGAACCATCCCGACCTGGAATTGCAGCTCGTTGTGGCTGCCTCTGCCTTGTTGGATCGCTATGGTAAAGTGAGTGAACACATCAAGCAGGAGGGCTTTCACATCAATGCCCAGGTATACATGGTGGTGGAGGGCGAGAACCTGGTTACTTCAGCCAAGACCACCGGCGTTGGTTTGATGGAACTTGCCACCGTGTTCGACAACTTGGCGCCCGATATCGTGGTCACGATTGCAGACCGGCACGAGACGATTGCCACCGCCATCGCGGCTGCCTTCATGAACATTCCGCTGGCGCACGTTCAGGGCGGCGAGGTGACCGGTTCGATTGACGAGAAGGTGCGTCACGCCGTCACCAAACTGGCTGATTATCACCTGGTCGCGACGCAGAGGGCTGCCGAGCGCGTCATCCGCATGGGCGAGGATCCGGCTTCGGTTTTCGTCACTGGTTGCCCGTCCATTGACATTGCCGCGCAGGTGCTGGACGAACCCGATCTGACGATCAACCCCTTCGAGAAATATGGCGGCGTCGGTGCAGAGGTCAACATCTCCAACGGTTATCTGGTGGTGATGCAGCATCCCGTGACCACCGAATACGACCGCGCCCGAAAACACGTGACCGAGACCCTCCACGCGGTGCGCGACACGGGGCTTCCCACGCTCTGGTTCTGGCCTAATGTGGACGCCGGCTCGGACGGCACGTCCAAAGGC
Organism: Anaerolineales bacterium; assembly: GCA_022865905.1. GTDB lineage: Bacteria > Chloroflexota > Anaerolineae > Anaerolineales > Villigracilaceae > CG2-30-58-95. The sequence goes on from JALHUM010000094.1 coordinate 9,011, forward strand.
ATCCGCTCCTTCCGTGAGTTAGAGCAGCCGGCCAACATCCACTTTTTCAAGAACATCCCGCCTGAAGATTTCTTACGTCTCATCTATCACAGCCGGGCGTTGATCGGAAACTCGAGCGTGGCCATCCGAGAGTGTTCTTACCTGGGCATCCCAGCCGTCAATATTGGTTCCCGCCAGTTGGGGCGGGAACGCGGCCCCAATGTTGTGGACGTAGACTATGATCGAGAGCGGATCATGCAGGCCATACAGACTCAGGTCGAAGCGCCCCGCCCTGAAAAAGTGACCCTTTATGGCGACGGTCACGCCGGAGAGCGCATCGCGCAGACGCTTGCCGATATCCCGCTCAAATTCACCAAACGTTTGACTTATTGAACCCGATGGCTGATCCGAAAATCCTGGCCATTATCCCGGCGCGCGGCGGCTCGAAAGGCGTGCCGCGCAAGAACATCTACCTGGTGGCTGGCAAGCCGCTGATCGCCTACACCCTCGAGGCGGCGCTGGCAGTCCGTCACCGCTTGCACAGGCTGATCGTCTCGACCGATGACGCCGAGATTGCCAAGGTCGCCCGCCGTTACGGTGTGGACGTGCCTTTCATGCGCCCGGCCGATCTGGCCGGTGACAGGGTGCCGATGTTCCCTGTTCTGCAACACGCCGTGCAGACGGTCGAAGCGATGGACAATGTCCACCTCGACTGGGTGCTGCTCCTGCAGCCTACCGCGCCCTTCCGGACCCCCCAGGATATCGAGTCAGCCCTTGACCTGGCCGCGGGCGGCGGGTGCGATTCGGTCATCAGCGTGGTACAGGTATTCGCCGTCCATCCCAACCTGATGAAGCGCATCGAGAACGACAGGCTGCTACCATTTTGTATCGAGGAGCAAGAAGGCACACGCCGGCAGGATTACCAGCCTCCCGCCTACATGCGCAACGGCGCCATCTACCTGACCCGCCGCGCTGTTTTGATGGAGCAAAATTCCATCTGGGGACAGGTCATCCGTCCCTACATCATGCCGGAAGAGCGTTCCGTCAGCATTGACAGCGAAATGGACATGAAACTGGCGGAACTGATGCTCGCCGAGCGCAGCCGCCCGGACCTCTAACCTGTTCACGCCTATGAAGCGTTACCGCATCCTGAACCTCGAACCCGAAAACTATTCCGCCGAAGCCCTGGCGATTTTACAATTGCTCGGCAGGGTAGACGGTGGGCCGTTGACGCGCCTCGAGCTGCTGGCGCGCCTCCACGAGTACGAAATCCTTATCGTCCGGCTGGCTCACCAAGTTGACAGGGAGATCATTGACCGCGCCGAGCGTCTGAAAGCCATCGTCACTGCCACCACTGGCTTGGATAACATTGATGTGGCTTGTGCCGAGGCGAAGAATATCAAAGTACTAAGTTTGCGCGGCGAGACCGCTTTCCTGCGCGGCATCCCTGCCACCGCCGAGCATACCTGGGCGCTGCTCCTGGCCCTGGTGCGGCGCATCCCATCAGCGTTCCAGTCGGTACTGGTGGGCGAGTGGGAGCGCGATCGCTTCAAAGGTCACGACCTGGCTGGGAAGACGCTAGGCATCCTGGGGCTGGGACGCATCGGCGAAATGGTCGCCCGCTTTGGGCAGGCGTTCAATATGCGCGTGATCGCATATGATCCATATCGCCGAGATTGGCTGCCGGGTGTCGAACGCGCCCATGATATGAAAACGCTGCTGCGCCAGAGCCAGCTTTTGAGCGTGCACGTGCCGTTGAACGAAGAGACAACGAACCTGCTCGGCGCCTCGGAGTTGGCGCAGTTGCCGCCCGGTGCACTACTGGTCAATACGGCGCGAGGCCAGGTCATTGAGGAGGCCGCTTTGTTGGCCGCCCTCGAGCAGGGACACCTGGCCGGCGCGGCCCTGGATGTACTCGGGGACGAACGGGCCGCAGGTCCGAACCGCTCCCCGCTGGTGCAGTATGCCTTTACACATGATAACCTGCTCATCACCCCACACATCGCCGGCGCGACCTTCGAGTCCATGGCTGCTACCGAGATCTTCATGGCGCACAAACTTAGAACCTACCTGGAGTCCCTGAGGGATTAAAGAGGCGACGGCATGTTTTTCAAGCGCACAAGAATCTCTTTTGAAGCCGGGCTGATCATCTTGAGTTTGCTTTTCCATCTCTACGTAATCTTCAGCCCCGCTGACAGCCTGGTCAACTGGTACACCAGCGATGATGCCTTTTACTACTTCCAGGTAGCCCGCAATGTCGCCAACGGCTTGGGGGCCACATTCGATGGGATCAATCTCACCAATGGCTTCCATCCTTTATGGATGCTGGTCTGCATACCAGTTTTTTCGCTTGCAAAGTTCGATTTGTTCCTGCCCTTGCGCTTGCTTGCCCTGATCTCCGCTGCATTGAACACAGCAGCCGGTATTCTGCTCTACAGGCTGCTCAAGAAATATCTCTCCCAGGGAGTGGCTGCCCTCACCGCGCTGATATGGGTCTTTACCCCTTCCTTTCACATGCTCATCATTCAACGCGGCATGGAGACCAGCATCAGTGCTTTCTTCCTCGTTCTGCTCCTTTTCTTGGTCAATCGGTGGCGCGACGACCCCGCCCTGCCTCCCAAGAAATCAGTTCTTTTAGGCCTGGTTGCGGGTCTGGCGATCCTGGCGCGGCTGGATAACGTTTTCGTCGTCCTGCTGGTCGGGGTCTGGTTCGTCATGGGGACGGCCAGTGTATACCTGCGCACCGTAGCAGTCGGCGACTTGGCCTTGATCTTTGCCTCGGGCATGCTCAGTTACTACATTCGTCTAAGGGCTGGCCCGTTTTACCTTCAATATTCCGCCTCGCTGCCCTGGCTGGTCGGGATGGCGTTCATTCTCAAGCCGCTGGCGTTCTTGGTTCTCGGACTCTACCGGCCTCCAGAGAAGCGGTCGCTTAGGGTACTCATCTGGCGTAGTTTCCTGGCCGTTTCGTCTGCCTCTTTCGTGGTTGGGGCATTCCTACTGATCTTGAAGGGTTTACATGTCTATGATGGCTTGCCCCGTTCCGTCGTGATCATTGACTGGGCAGGCACCCTGGTCGGCGTGATCGGTTTACGCTGGATCGCGCTGAAGTTGTTCGCGGAAAAACCCAGCCAGCTCGCTGTCTTGCCTTCCGCCACGTGGTTTGATTGGCGTCAATGGAAGAAGCCCATCCTGCGCGCGGTGGGATATTTTGGACTGGTTGGCCTCTTGCTAGACTCTTATATGAGCTGGAGTTACATCTACGTTGGTACCGCGATGCCGGTCAGCAGCCAGATCAAGCGCTGGTGGTCTTCCCTGGATACCGTGTACGGCGTGGTCGTAAGGAACGTGGCTGAACTCTTCGGATTCATCGAGGGAAGCGGGCCCTGGCAGCTTGCTACTTCACCCGTGAGTATGGCCGGCTCTCATGTTGAAACCCGCTTCGGGGAGAATTACGCCTCTGTGACCATGTACTTGGTCGCCGCGCTGCTCATTGTCATTATCCTGGTTCTGGTTGTTTCCCAAAGGAAGTTGATCTCGGAATGGGCGGAGCGCCTGGGTTTGTTCCCCTTGTTCGTCGGTCTTTATGCGCAAATTTTCAGCTATACAGCCACCAGTTACATAAACATTCGCGCCTGGTATTGGGTGGGTGAGATGCTGATCACGGTCATCTGCCTGGGCTTGCTGCTCGAAAGTATGCGCCTGGGGTTGCAGCGCCTCGGCTTGAAAGTGGTTATATGGCGGGGGTTGGTGGCGACCATAGGCATTTGGGTTCTTCTTGCCTCTACCAACATGTTGTGGACTCCTTTTCCTTACGAACAATCCATGCAGGAAGAAAGATATCTTACGTATATCCGCGCTCTCGAAAAAGCCACCCGGCCGGGCGATTTGATCGGCATGACCGGAGGCGGCGAGGTCGCTTATTTCATCCAGGGGCGCACGATCATCAACCTGGATGGTTTGATCAACAGCCCGGAATATTTCCGCCTTATGAAGGAAGGCCAGGCAACGGCATACCTGGATCAACTTGGACTGGATTACGTGTACGGAATGCCCTACGTGGTTACGGTTTCAGAGCCTTATGGTTCTATGCTCGCTGGGCGTATGCAATTGATAGACCGGATCGGGGAATTCAGCCTGTATCGTTACAACCCACCAGCCGGAGTCGCTCCATGAAATTCCTCATCGCCGGTTTGGGTTCCATTGGCCGCCGTCACCTGCGAAACTTGGGCGCATTGGGTGAGCGTGATATAGTCCTTTATCGAACGCATCGCGCCACTCTTCCGGATGACGAATTGGCGGCTTTCCCCACCGAGACCGATCTCGATGCCGCCCTCGACCCTTCGACAAGCTCAGGGCAAGCCAAGCCGGATGCCGTAATTATCGCCAATCCTACCGCCTTGCACTTGGATGTGGCCATCCGCGCGGCGGAGGGTGGCTGCCACATCCTGATCGAAAAGCCCATTTCACACAGCCTCGACCGCGTGGATGAACTCAACGCCGCCCTGAAACGCGGCGGCGGAAGGGTACTGGTTGGATTCCAGTACCGCTTTCATCCTACCCTGCGCATAGCCAGGCAACTACTCGCCGGTGGTGCGCTTGGCCGCCCGCTTGCAGCGCATGTCCATTTCGGCGAATATCTGCCTGCCTGGCATTCTTGGGAGGATTACCGGCAGGGTTACGCCGCCCGCGCCGACTTGGGCGGAGGCGTCATCCTTACGCAGTGCCATTCCCTCGATTACCTGCCCTGGCTGATTGGCAGCGTCGAATCGCTGTGGGCTTTCGTTGGGACTCTTGGCGGGTTGAGCTTGGATGTAGATGATACGGCTGAGATTGGTCTGCGCTTTACCGGAGGAGCCATCGGCAGTATTCACTTGAACATGATCCAGCAGCCGCCCAGTCACCGCTGGGAAATTGTTGGAACCGACGGCACGTTGCTCTGGGATAATGCCACTGGCTTGTTACGCCGTTACATGCCAGGAAAGAAGGATTGGAAAGATTACCCTGCCCCTGAAGGCTTCGAGCGCAATATGATGTTCATCGAGGAAATGCGCCATTTTTTCCAGGTTGTGCGCGGCGAGTCAGAGCCGCTCTGCACACTGGAAGACGGAATCCATGCCCTGCGTCTCGCACTGTCCGCGCTGCGCAGTGGACGCGAAATGACCATTCAGAAAGTTTAACGAGTGATAAATATGTCTGAAGAATACAATCAGAGTTCGAGCTTATTTTTCCCACCATTGGGAAGCATCCTCCGCCGCCTGCTTCGGAGAGGCTCAGCCAGGATCACCAGGAAATCCATTCGCGGCGAAGGGAACATTTTCCAAGCGGATGGTGCCACCCTTTCGGGCCTAGAGCTGGACATCATCGGCGACCGCAACCGGATCATCGTCGGGGAGGGTTGCGTGCTGACGAATGTAAGATTCCGCCTGCGCGGTTCGGATCATATCATCGAGATCGGCAAGAACTGCCGGGTCAGCCGCGCTGGCACCTTTTGGCTGGAGGACCATCACTGTGAGGTACGGATCGGCCAGAATACGACCATGGTGGAAGTTTCTATTTCGCTAGCTGAACCCTATTCCAAAGCGCTCATCGGGGCAGAGTGCATGGTTGCCAACGATATCGAAATCCGCACTTCCGATGCGCATTCGGTCATTGACACAGCCAGCGGCGAGCGGATAAACCTGGCCGAAGATGTGACCATCGGCAATCACGTCTGGATAGCCTCGCATTCCATTATTTTGAAAGGCGTGAGTATTGGTGCAAACTCCGTGGTGGCCGCAGGAGCGGTCGTCACAAGCTCTTGCCCGCCCGGATCCATCCTGGCCGGTAACCCTGCCAGGGTCATCAAGACTGGGATCACGTGGACGAGAGAGCGGATTATTGGGTGACCGAATGGGTAATATATTTGAGAAGTTCAACCTGAAAGGCCGCGTTGCCATCGTCACCGGCGGGGCGGGATTGCTGGGAAGCGAATTCTGCCGGACGTTGGCCGAGGCCGGCGCGGCCGTCGTTGTGGCAGACCTGGCAGCGGGTTCCGCGGGAAGCGTGGCCAAATCGCTCCCCCGCGCCTTCCCCTTCCCGCTGAATGTCTCCGACCCGGCTGCCTGCACCGCATTGGTAGAGAGGACGCTAAAGGAATTCGGGCGGCTGGATATCCTGGTCAACAGCGCCGCCCTCGACCCAAAGTTCGACGCCGAGGCGCTGGCAAATGGCATCACCCATGGCCGGTTCGAGGATTACCCGCTCGACCAGTGGAACGCGGCTCTCAACGTTAACCTGACCGGTCTGTTCCTGGTCACGCAGGCGTGCGTCAAGCCGATGCTCGAACAGGGCGGGCACGGCAGCATCATCAACATCTGCTCGACTTATGGCCTGGTCGCGCCCGACCAACGCATCTACCAGAAGCCGGACCAGCCACCGCAGTATAAACCCGTTTATTACTCGGTGACCAAGGCGGGTGTGCTCGGTTTCACCCGCTACCTGGCTGCCTATTATGCAGGCACGGAAATCCGTGTCAATTCGCTGTCACCCGGTGGAGTGTACAACAACCAGGATGATTCCTTCGTTAAAAACTACTCCTACCGCGCCATCATTGGCCGCATGGCCCACAAGGACGAGATGAATGGCGCGCTGCTTTTCCTGGCCTCGGATGCTTCTTCGTACGTGACCGGCGGTAACCTGGTCGTGGATGGAGGTTGGACGGCATGGTAGAAGTTCTCGCCCTCATCCCCGCGCGCGGCGGCTCGAAAGGCATCCCGCGCAAGAACATCCGCCCGTTTGCCGGTTACCCGCTGATCGCCTACAGCATCGCGGCCGGTCTGCAAGCCGAGACGGTGGCGCGCGTTATCGTCAGCACCGACGACGAGGAGATTGCGGCTGTCGCCCGTTCGTTCGGCGCGGAGACGCCCTTCCTGCGCCCGGCAGAACTAGCACAAGATATGATTCCTGACCTACCAGTCTTCGAGCACGCCCTGAGATGGCTGGCGGAGAATGAAGGCTACAGGCCCGATGTGATCGTACAATTGCGCCCCACTTCGCCTATCCGCCCGAAGGATTGTGTAGATAACGCCGTGAGGCTGCTTCTTGCACATCGCGATGCTGACTGCGTGCGCGGCGTCGTCCTGGCCGGGCAGGATCCCCATAAGATGTGGCGCATAGAACCCGAAAACGGTAGGATGATCCCATTGCTGACTGTTTCCGGCATCGCCGAGCCATTCAACGCACCGCGCCAGAACCTGCCTCCGGTCTATTGGCAGACCGGGCACATTGATGCCATCCGCTCGGCCACGATTTTGCGAAAGAATTCGCTGACCGGCAAGGTGATTTACCCGCTCGTCATTGACCCTCGTTACACGGTAGACCTGGATAACCTATCCGATTGGGTGAAATATGAATGGCTGGCTACCTTCGGTGCGCTAGAGATGGTTTGGCCGGGCAAACTTCGCCGCCGGATGCCTGAACGGGTGGACTTGCTCATCCTCGATTTCGATGGCGTGCTGACCGACAACCGCGTCTGGACTGACAAGGATGGCAGGGAGATGGTTGCCGCCAGCCGCAGCGATGGCATTGGCTTGGAAGCCCTGCGCAAAGCTGGAGTGGATGTGGTCGTCATATCCAAGGAGACTAATCCGGTCGTGGCGGCGCGCTGTCAGAAATTGAATCTGCCCTTCGTCCAGGGGATACAGGACAAGGGTCCCGCACTGACGCGCCTGCTCGAGGAGCGCGGCGTGGACCCGGCGCGGGCTGTCTATATTGGCAACGACACCAACGACCTGCCCTGCTTCCCGCTTGTCGGCTGGGCGGTGGCGGTGGCTGATGCCTGGCCGGATGTGATCCGCCAGGCGGATTATGTGCTTTCGCGGCCAGGTGGTCACGGCGCGGTGCGCGAGTTGTGCGATTTGATCCTGAAGAGAAATTCTTTATCCGTATGAAGAGAGGACGCGAATTATGTTCGATATTGAATTCTACATGAAGGTATATGATCTAAAAAAACGCTTGAGGAGTGGGGAATGTCTCGGGCGGGAGTTTGTCATGGCGCAGCTCGAATCCTATCGCAGCCCTCAACCGGTCATCTATAACATCGAGACGACCAATGCCTGCAACATGCGCTGCGAGATGTGCCCGCGCACGACTATGATGACGCGCCGGGTGGAGACGATGAAACTGGAAGTGTTCAAGCACATCGTCGAGCAGCTCAAGCCTATTTCGGATGAACAATGGCATACCTGGGAGCGGTTCGTGGCAGAAAAGTACGGCATCCAAAAGAACGACATGAGCGAGAACCACTTTTTCTTGTATGTCATCCCAAAAGTGATCGTCCTCCATGGCTACGGCGATCCCTTGCTCGACCCTCACATGCCGGAAATCGTCCGCCTGATGACCGAGCGAGGCCTGGTCAGCTACTTTAGCTGCAATCCTGCCAATATCAACATGGAACGAACGATCAAGACTTTCGAGAACGGGTTGGGTTATATCAAGTATTCGATGGAAAGCGTAGATGATGTCCGGCACAAGGAAGTGCGCGGCCCGGCTTCCAACTTCACCGAAAGCTATCGCAATATCGTGAATCTCCTGGAGCTAAAGGCGCAGCGGAACTATCCAATCACGATTGTCATCACGATGATCAACCTCAACAAGCCCTGGCAGCAGGAAGAATTCGAGAAGCTGCGTGAGGCGTTCGAGGGGCTGGATGTGTACGTTTATCTCAAGAGCCAAGATCAGCAATGGTATGAAGATAACAAGCAGCAAACCCAATCCATCCACTGGATCGAATTCTGCCAGTTCCCCTGGTCTTCTATGACCATCAAATCCAACGGCGAGGCCTGCGAGTGCGTCGAAGATTTCAACAACGAGATTGTTCTCGGCGATGCGAAAACCGAATCGTTGATTGACATCTGGAATGGAGAAAGGTACCGCCGCCTGCGGATGGATCATTTCGACCTGACGCCTGGCATCAAATGCACCGAACAGTGTGACATGCATTTAGTGGGTAGTCTGGTTCGTAACTCGAAATGAACTCGAGTTCGAGTTGGGTCAGCAGTTCAACTGCTGATCCAACGTAAAGTAGCGAATAGGAGTAACCATGACCAAAGAATTAAAAATTGCAGGCCGCTTGATAGGAGACGGCCATCCGACTTACATTGTCGCCGAAATCGGCGTCAACCATAATGGCAACCTCGAAATTGCCAGGAAGATGATTGACGCCGCCGTTCACGCTGGTGTGGACGCAGTGAAATTCCAGAAGCGGACGCCAGAAGTCTCTACACCGTTGGAACAGCAGATGCAGATGCGCGAGACGCCCTGGGGCTACATTACCTATCTCGAATATCGTCGCAAGGTCGAGTTCGGTGAGGCCGAATACCGAGAAATTGACCGGTACTGCAAAAAGTGCAACATCCCCTGGTTTGCATCCGTTTGGGATGAACCCTCGGTGGACTTCCTCGAACGATTCCACACACCAGCCTATAAAATTCCCTCCGCCGCGCTGACCGATCACAATTTGCTCCGTCACCTGCGCAAGACCGGCAAGCTGCTCATCCTCTCGACCGGTATGTCCACCATTGAACAAATCAAGGTCGCTGTGGATGTGCTCGGCTCGGAGGATCTGGTCATCACCCATGCCACCAGCACCTATCCCTGCGATTCGGCGGAACTTAACCTGCACATGATCGGAACGCTGAGCGAGACCTTTCCGTGCCTAATCGGCTACTCCGGTCACGAGGTCGGACTGGTCACCTCGGTCGTGGCGGTGGCGCTGGGCGCGTGCATGATTGAGCGCCACCTGACTCTCGACCGCGCCATGTGGGGCAGCGACCAGTCCGCCTCGGTCGAACCGGGCGGCTTCGAGCGGCTGGTCAAGTACATCCGCGTCACTAAAGCAGCACTGGGCGATGGCGTGAAGAAGGTATACGAGAGCGAGATGCCTTCGCTCAATAAGCTTAGAAGAGTAAAGGGATAATCTTGGCAGGCAGGTTCTCTCCGGAAACGTTGGCCGACTATGGCCAACGAAAAATATCCCGCATGAAGGATGTTCTCCGCCTCGTTCACCTGGCGCGGACGGTTTCCCGTCAGGCGCGACCCGATCCCGGTCAGCGGCCGGTGGTCTTTTTCAACGCCTCCACCCGTCTGAGCGGTTTGAGCCTGAATGCGGCTTTCTCACTGGTCACATCCTGGGCAGTTCGGCTGGCATGTGCGCCGGTGGTGCACTTCGTCTGCAACGCAGGCATGAGCCACTGCGTGCTCGGCACGGACCGCGACGATTTCAGCCAGCCCCCGCCGTGCGCCATGTGCATCCGTCAGACGCGCATCAACTACAAATCAGCCGATGTGCAGGATTTCTGTTACCGACGCGACGAAACCCTGGTTGCAGCGCTGGTGGGCATGGGTCTCGATGAATTGATAGATTACCAGTTACCAGTCATCAGTGATCAGTCATCAGTAATCAGTAATCAGTCACTGAACACTGATAACTGTTCACTGTTCACTGATCCCTTGCCCTTGGGCGTGCTGGCGCTCCCATCTATCCGCTGGATCCTCCGCCTCCACAATCTTCAAGACGACGAAGCGACCCGTTACCTGTACCGTGAGTACATCCTTTCTGCCTGGAACGTTGCCCGCCAGTTCTGCGCCCTGCTAGACCGCATCAACCCGCAGACGGTCGTCCTCTTTAACGGCCAGTTCTTCCCCGAAGCAACCGTCCGCTGGCTGGCGCAGCAGCGCGGCATCAAAGTCGTCACGCACGAAGTCGGTTTCCAACCCTTGAGCGCCTTCTTCACTACCGGCGAGGCCACCATCTACCCGATAATCATCCCTGAAAATTTCGAGTTGACCGAGGCGCAAAACACTCGCCTAGCTGCTTACCTCGAAAACCGCTTCCAAGGCAAATTCAGCATGGCCGGCATCCGCTTCTGGCCGGAGATGAGGGGTTTGAGCCAAGAATTTTTGCAGAAGGCGGCCGGATTCGAGCAGATCGTGCCGGTCTTTACCAATGTCATCTTCGATACCAGCCAGCCGCACTCCAACGTGGTCTTCCCGGACATGTTCGCCTGGTTGGATATGGTGCTGGAAGTCGCCAGGAACTATCCCGAAACGCTGTTTGTCATCCGCGCCCACCCGGATGAATCCCGCCCAGGCAAATCCAGCCGCGAGAGCGTGGCCTCCTGGGTGAAGGACAGCCGCGCCGCCGAGCAGCCGAATATCGATTTTATCGCGCCGGATGAATACCTGAGTTCCTACGAACTCATCCAGCGTTCCAAGTTCATCATGATTTACAATTCGACCATCGGGCTGGAGGCAGCCAACATGGGCGCGGCGGTGCTGTGTGCAGGCAAGGCGCGCTTTACGCAGTATCCGACCGTCTTCTTTCCGCAGACGCAGGCGGAATTTCGTAAAACGTTCGAAAAGTTCCTCGCCTCCAAGGAAGTGGCTGCGCTGCCAGAACATCGCCGGAACGCCCGGCGCTTCCTGTATTACCAGGTGTTCCGCTCCTCGATGCCCTTCGAGGCCTGGCTGGAAGCGACCGAAACCCGCGGCTACGTGCGCTTCAGGAAGTTCGGCTGGCAATCGCTGCGGCCCGAGGCCTCGCCTCCTATCCGTGCGCTGTTGGATGGCATTTTGGGCGATGGCGATTTCTTGCTGGATGAACCTGAGATGTAGTGACGACTTCCCTGGCCTGGCCGCCAGGGCAGGCAGTCGTTCGGCCCCAAAGCGACTAAAGCATGCACTGAGCCTGCCGAAGTGTCGCCACTACGAAGTCTTTTGAAGTACTGAGAACAGGTATTTGATGAATAACTTTCTTCCAAACGTTCGGGCGCTTATCGCCGAAGCCCTGCAAGTCACTATTGACGAAATCCCGCCCGACCTGGCCTTCGGCGGCATCAAGCAGTGGGACTCGATGGGTCACATGGGCATCCTGCTGCTGCTCGAAGAACGTTTCAGCGTTCCCATTGACGCGGATGTCATCGCCACATTGACCAGCGTCCCGGCCATTTGCACCCATTTGGCAGAGCATGAACCCGTTTTCTCTGAGAAAACGGATTCATGAAGGCCAAGGAGTAGAGAATGACGAACCAACTGAAAATCACCCCCGCGGCAGCTATCCCCAAACACCTGACCGGCGAGGTGCAGTCCAAGCTGGCCTACGTGGACGAGGCCATCCTGCGGGCGCGCGTCGCCGCGGACGGGATAATGCTCGAGTTGCGCGAGCCGGTTGAGGGTCCGCGCCGCAGCGAGCTGGAAGAAAAGGTGCAGCGTGTCGTTTCCATGATGGTGCAGGGTGCGTTCAGGTCCAAGGCTCAGGTTCTCGAAGATTTCTCCAGCCGCCCTGTCCCCTTTTCCGCCGACCCGAACACCGAGCTGCTGGCGCGCGGCGAGATGTTCCAGGAGGCCAGCGGGATTTACACGCTGGGCCCGCTGATGACTCGGCTGATCGCTTTCTTCGATGGACAGTTCACCGAACTGGCCGATTCCTTCGGCGCTACGTCGTACCGTTTCCCGACCCTCATCCCGGCGCGCTACCTGGAGCGGGTCAATTACTTCCGCGCCTTCCCCCACTCGCTGACCTTCGTCACGCACTTGCGCGAGGACCTGGACACGATTGACGATTTCTCGCAGCACGCCGCCTGTGACGAGCACGGACTGAACACGCCGCCGGATTCATTCTCGAAAACCCAGACGCTGCTCTCCCCCGCCGTTTGCTATCACCTGTACTTCTCGCTGGCCGACAAGCCGCTGCCCGGCGGCGGACTGGTGGCGACCGCGGTGGGCAACTGCTTTCGCTACGAGTCCATCAACCTGGCCTCGCTGGAGCGGATGTGGAACTTCACCATGCGCGAGGTGATTTTCGTCGGGTTGAAGGATTTCGTGCTACAAAACCGTGAGACCGGCCGCGAGCGGATGCGCGGTTTCTTCGAGAAGATTGGCTTGGCCTACCGCGTCGAAAGCGCCAACGATCCGTTCTTCATTGGTGAGTTCAAAAAGCAGGCTGCCTTCCAAAGCGCCTTCCAATTGAAGTTCGAGATCCGCGCCCGGCTGCCGTTCAAGAACAGCACGCTGGCGGTTGGCTCGTACAACTATCACCAGGATTTCTTCGGTCGCAGCCTGAACATCACCTTGCCAGACGGTTCCCCAGCGCATACCGGCTGCATCGCCTTCGGCCTGGAACGGATGGCGTTCGCGTTCCTGGCGCAGTATGGATTGGATGAGGCGAGGTGGCCGGAGGGGATGAGGAAGGGTGTGGTGAGTGGCGGGTGACGGGTGACAAGTGGAGAGTGACGTATGTTGAAGGTCAATCGTGACCAAATAATTTCAGCACTGGAGTCCGTCGGCCTGAAGAAAGGTGATGGCGTGATGGCTCATTCGGCGCTGCAATTCCTCGGATTGCCGGAAGGCGGGCTAGGCATTTATTATGAGGCTTTGTGCGCCGTGCTGGGCATTGGCGAAGGGACCGGCACGCTGGTCGTGCCAACCTTCAACTTCGGCTTTGCGCGCGGCGAACCCTTTGACCAGGCAACTACCCCGGCCGAGGAGATGGGCGTCTTCCCGGAATATGTCCGCCAGCAGTCGGGTGTGCTGCGCTCGCCCCACCCGATGCAGTCCATTGCCGCGCTGGGTCATCATGCTGAAGATCTATGCAGCCGGGATACATCCTCGGCCTTCGACCCTGATTCGGCCTTCGAGCGCATGGTCGAGTTGGATTTCAAACTGCTTCTATTGGGCGCGGACGTGCGCTTCACCTCACTGGTGCATTACCCCGAACAGCGCATGAAAGTCCCTTATCGCTACAGGAAAGAGTTTACCGGCCAGGTGCGGCTGATTGGCAAGCCGCCAGAAGTCCGCACTTACCGCATGTTCGCCCGCGATATGACGATTGACCCGCTGGTCAACTGCGCGCCGGTGCGGGAACTGCTGCTGGAGCGCGGCCGGTGGTCATCGGTGGAGCTCAATTATGGCAAAGTCGATGCATGCCGCTTCCGGGATTTCGTGGCGGCCGAGGAGGAACTGCTGGCAAAAGACCCCTGGGCGCTGGTGACGAACAAGCCGACCTAACCCCCGTTCCCCCCTTCCCCCGCGTAGCGCCCCCGAAGGGGGTAAAGGGAAGGGAGGCGCAGGGGGGATAGGTTCTATACTTTCTCGGCTGTCAAAATCCACTCAGCATGACAATCGTATGGCGGCGCCAGTTCTTCCATGAATTCCACGTGTCGCAGACTGGTCACCTTCCATCCTTCGCCGAACATGCCCAGGATTTCCCGCTTGCCGTAGAAGCGC
>JALHUM010000095.1 GCA_022865905.1 Anaerolineales bacterium
AATACCTTGGCCTGTTCATCGTATCAGCGCCGGTCTGGTGGTTGTTCGAGGCGCTCAACGTGCGCACGCAGAACTGGGTCTATGAAGGCGTATCGCATTTCACGTCGCTGCAATATATTTTCTGGACTACGTTGAGTTTCACCACCGTCATCCCGGCTGTCTTCGGCAGCGCCGAGCTGGTCGCCAGCTTTGGCTTCATCAAGCGCCTGGACCGCGGCCCGCTCATCCGCCCATACAAAGTGACCACGATCAGCTTTTTCGTCGCTGGATGGGTCATGATGGCTTTGATGCTGGCTTGGCCGCGCCTTTTCTTCCCATTCATCTGGCTTTCCATCTACTTCATCCTGGAACCGCTCAACGTCTGGCTGGGCAACCGCTCCCTGGCTGAACACACCCGGCACGGTGATTGGCGGCCGGTGATTTCGCTCTGGCTCGGCGTGCTGCTGGCGGCTTTCTTCTGGGAGATGTGGAATTTCTACGCTTACCCGAAGTGGGTTTATCACGTTGCCTGGGGCGGCTGGCTCAAGGTCTTCGAGATGCCCCTGCTCGGTTATGGCGGCTACCTGCCTTTTTCGTTGGAACTGTACGCGCTCTACCATCTGCTCGCCGGTCTGTTTAGCCACAAGAAGACCGATTACGTGCGACTGTAATTTCCGAAGAAAACGAAACCCGCCGCAAATCTTTATGAACCGCAAAGAAGCGACCCTCAAAGAACGGGGGCAGGAGAGCGAGAAAGAAAATTATCCTTCGCGAAGGCTTATAAAACTCCGCGTCCTCATCTGCACTTGCACAGATGCAAGTGTCGCACCTTCGCGGTTAATCTCCGACATTCGTTATGAAAATCCCCACGCCATGGGGATTTTCTGTTAGACTTGGTTCATGCTCGATCAGCTTGAATTGATCCTGCGCCAATCCTGTGGGTTGAAACCCGACTTGCCAGTTTTGGCAGGCGTTTCCGGCGGCCCGGACAGCCTGTGCCTGCTGGACGTTTTGCACCAGACGGGATACCGTGTCATCGTGGCGCACTTCAACCACCAGCTGCGCCCCGAAGCGGATCTGGAGGCTGCTGCCGTTGCCAGGCTGGCACGCAGCCTGAACCTGCCCTTCGAGACCGAATCCGCCAACGTGCGTACCTTTGCGGGTCGTGAGATGCTTTCCATCGAAGAGGCCGCCCGAATTTTACGTTACCGCTTTCTCTTCGCACAAGCCCGCAAGCATGGTGCCCAGGCCGTGGCCGCCGGTCACACCGCTGACGACCAGGTAGAGACAGTGCTGATGCACTTCCTGCGCGGCGCCGGGCTGGCTGGCTTGAAGGGCATGACCTACCGCAGCCTGCTTTCAAGCTTCGATCCTGAAATTCCCATCGTGCGGCCACTACTCTCTGCTCGGCGCACGGAGATCGAAGCCTATTGCATCGAACATGGATTGAAGCCTCAATTCGATCCTTCCAACGCCGACCAGACGTATTTCCGCAACCGCTTGCGCCACGCCTTGATCCCTGAACTTGAAAACTATAATCCCCGCTTCAAAGAAGTTCTTTTACGAACAGCGCAAGCCTTGCAGGGCGATTACGCTGCCCTGGAGGAAGTGCTGGACGGAGCCTGGCAGAATTGCCTCGCCGAGCGCGGCGATGGCTTCTTCGCTTTCGATCGCGAGAAGCTGGCAAATGTCTCGGTGGGTTTGCAGCGGAAACTGATCCGCCGCGCGGCCGAGTCGCTGCAGCCCGACAGCCGGGATATTAGCTTCGACGCGTTGGATCGAGCGGTGGCGTTTGTCGAGGCTCCTGCCGGTAAACAGGTTGACTTCGTGAATGGGTTGTACCTTTTTACGGAAAACGGAAAAATCTATATCGCTGCTTACGAGGCGGATCTGCCTTTCGCACAGTGGCCGCAGGTCAGTGATCAGTTATCAGTCATCAGTAATCAATGTGAGTTGGGAAATGGATGGATTCTTATGATTGACGAATGTCCGCTGGACACTGGTCACTGTTCACTGACCACTGATAACTGGTCAGCCTGGCTGGATGCCGATTTGGCAGGGAGCAGGCTTCAGGTCCGGCCGCGCCGCGCGGGTGATCGCTTTCAGCCGCTTGGCATGGGTGGGCAGTCCGTCAAACTATCCGATTTCTTCGTCAACGTCAAACTGCCCAAGAGGGCCAGGTCGCAGTGGCCGCTGGTATGCGTGGGGGATGAGATCGCGTGGGTGCCAGGGTTCCGCTTGGCGCACCCATTCCGCATCACCGGAAAGACGAAGCGGGCTGTTCATCTCTCCCTGGGTAGGTAATCCTCATTCGAAAGCCCAACCTCTTGTAACGGTTTTCCCCGATAGCTGCCGCAGCTTCATTTTTATCTCGCGCCACTGGATCTTCGAGATGCCCAGTTTCTGGCGGATCTTCTCCGGCTCGACGTTGTTCAGGGCATCTTGCAAGGCGCTCGTCCAGCGGCACATGTCGAAGGAGAGGTGCTTCGTCAGGCCGGCTTCTTTTCCGATATCTTCCAGTAAATATTCCAGCCGCCGCGGCGACCAGGGGAAGAGTTGATCCACCGGGTTGTACTGGGTCAGGTATTCCTCGTATGCCGGAATCCAATCGTCCGGCAGGGCGATCTTGCGCTCTTTATAGCGGTTAGTAGGACTGGCGTAACGGATGAAGACGATCGGTCCACCGGGCGCTTCCAGGTCAACATGGTTCAGATGGATACCCAAGCACTCGGATTTCTTGACGCCGGTGGCGAGCAGCAGGTCCAGCAGCGCATAGGGACGGGCGTCCGGCTTCGGCTTGCGGCGATGACGGTCCGCGGCCAGTATCACATTCTCGACCTCAGACTCGGTCAGCACTTCGGGCAGGGGGCTGATGACCGAGTGTTGAACGACCTTCTCGGCCGGGTCAACCAGCAGGGCGCCGCCCTTTTGCAGCCAACGGAAGAAGGATTTCAGGGTGGTGATGCGCCGGGCCAGGGTTTTGGGGCTGCACGGCACACCGCGCTCTTTTTCCATCCACGCCAGGAAGCTGTTCAGTTCGTTGGTGGTAATTGCTCCCAGGCTGCGGTCGGGAGGTAGGAATTTCGTCAGCAAACGCACATCGGAAAGGAAGGCCTTGATGGTGTTGGGAGAGCGTCCCTGGTCGTTCAAGTAAAACTCCCAGGCGTTGATGGCCGGGATGAGGGCGGTCTGGGCGGTCAAGTGAGCGGTGGAGGATAAATCGGACATGGGAACCTCCTTCATTTTCCTGTTCTTGTCAAGGGCCGCGTTTCGAGTGTCAAGTTCGCAAAACTGCGTATAGTTTAGCGTAAAAGAAGGGAAAAGTCAAATGCCCTCACCCCTGGTCCTTTCCCAAAGGGAGAGGGGGTTATGGCGCCAGGTTATCCGGGTTGAAGCACGGCTGGTAGTCTGCGCCGAGGATGAGAACATAGGATAGGTCACTTTGCATTGGGGCGGAGACGAGGGCCGAGGGCGGGAGGCCGAGAACAGCCAGGAGTGAGGCAGCGCGGTTTGGCTCCTGGGCCGCCGTCAGGTCATAGAGTAGGGAACCGGCGTAGTCAGGTCTGTCGGCAGGGGCGGTGCGGGCTTCGTAGCCAGCGTAGTTCAAGCGTTGTGCGGCCAGCGTATCCCATCCACTGTTGTTCGTTCCGTTGCGCACTTCGATGAGAATGGATTCCGTTTCGGGCGTGCGCCTGGAGGGGGAGAGGGCTTCCTGCAACATGGCCTGGATGGCCGGGCCGTTCGGAAGCAGGACGCTGGCGCCACCCGGCGTCATCCAACCCGTCACCAGGCTCTTGCCAATGTAGTAACTGCGGATGTCGGCATTGGAGAGATGGAGCGCCAGCGGCGCGAGTTGGAGCAGGTCGGGCAGGCCCAGGTCGGTGGTCACGGTGTAATTCAGGTCATTGTAGAGTTGGGGTATTTTGGTGATGACGCCAGCCTGCAGGGCGCGACTGTAAATCGCGCGCAGCACTTCCTGCGAACGGCGGCCACGGTCGAAGTCGCTGGATTTCTTGCGTGAGCGTGCGTACCAGAGGGACAGATCCCCATCCATGTGCACCACGCCCGGGCCGACGGTGTACAGCGACCAATTGTTTTCGTTGTAGGGATCGTAAGAGGGGTCAATCAGATGCCAGTCGGCGTAGGCGCAGGCGACCGGCACGTCAACCCCGCCCAGGGTATCCACGATCTGACGGAAACCGTTAAAGTCTACCATGGCGAGGTGGTCAATGCGGATGCCCAGGTTGTACAGGAGAGTATCCTTGAGTGAGGCTGGCCCGCCGCCCGGATAAAGGTATATCTCTCCATACTCATAAGCGGTGTTGACACGCTGCATCCCATAGCTAGGGATGTAGACCCACAGGTCGCGCGGGATGGAGATCAGCGTCACCTGCCCGGACTTGGGCCTGAGCGCGGCGATGACGATAGTATCTGTGCGGAAGGATTGTCCGCCGCGCGTATCGGAGCCGAGCAGGGCGAATGTGACCGTATCAGTATCTGTCAGAATGGGGAAGGGAGTCGAGGCGTAATTGGGGGCGCTGATGTCCGGCGGTATCCAGTCGGTTGGCAGGAGCGACGAAGGGTCTGGCGTGGCGGTGATGATTACCGGGGTGGGCGTGTCAGCAGTGTTGGTGGGTAGCTCGGTAGAAGGGCTGGGCGGAATAGAAGTTGGCGTAGCGGCTGCGGCGTCATCGAGCAGCGGCTGGAAAGGCGTCGGTGTGGGTGTGGCGTCCGGCGGAACCGTTACCAGGAGGAGCGCGGTGGGGGTGGCCGCGGGCGCCTGGCTTTGGGCCGGGAAGGCCTCACATGCGGTCAACAGGATCAGGAAAAGCGTAAGTATCGAACGGCGGTGCATGGCAGGTGGGCGCGACAAAACCGCCCTGGCTTTGGAAGTGCGGGGTCAGGGCGTGGTGGCTATAGGTGTATAGGTATCCGTCGGGGTAGGCGAGGAGGTTTGCGTGGAGTCTCGGTTGGGGTAGGCGTGAGGAGTATCCGAGGCGGTTGGGGTGGCTGAAGGGGTCACCGGTGTCTGGGTAGGCGTGAGGGTCGAAGTCGAGGTGGGTGTCAGCGAGGACGTAGGCGTTGGCGAGGGTGTGCGCGTCGGCATGGGTGGAACGTAGATCTGGCGTCCGGCATAGAGAATGGTCGAATTGCCCATGCAGTTCGCCTTCTGTAGCTGCTGAACTGTTACCAGATAGTATTGCGCCAGGTTGTAGAGCGTATCGCCTTTCAAGATCGTGTAGCGGATCCAGCCGGAAGGGGGGCCGCAAGGGGCAGGTGTGCGAGTGAGCACAGGCGGCACGTAGAGGTATAAGCCGGGCAGCAGGCTGGTGGTCATCATGCAGTTGGCCTGGGAGAGCTGATCGACTGGGACGCGGTAGCGCTCAGCTAACCCTTCCAGTGTATCGCCGGGTTGGACCAGGTAAGCCTGCCAACCTGCTGGCGGAGGGCAGTTCGTGAGTGGAGGCGGAGAGGTGAAGGTCGCGGTCGACGGGATCGGTGTCGAGGTCGTCCCGGCCAGTGACGGGAAAGGTGGAAAAGTCAGGGAAGGTGGTGACAACGAAGGTGTAGTCGGGAGAAGGGCAGCCATGTCCCCTTCGGCCAGGGATAGCGAGAGGCTTCCCAGGACGATCCCACTGGAGAAAAGGGCAATCGAAAGTCCCCACAGGATCTGCCGTGCGATCCGCATCCTATTTCTCCCTGGCCGCGGAGGCGGGACGCGCGACTGGCAATAAGGCGCTGAAAGTCGAGCCAACGCCCTGCGTCGTTTCCACCCACAGCCGTCCGTTCTGAGCCTCCACAAGCGACTTGCAAATGGACAGTCCGACGCCGGTATCGCCCAGCCCCTGGATCAGCACATTATCCGCCCGGTAACGGCGCTTGAATACATGGGGTATATCTTTAGGTTGGATGCCTCCGCCTGTATCGGTCACCCGGATGAGCAGGTAATCCTGTTTACCCTCATTCTGCAACTGGACGCGCAAGGTGACTGTTCCCTCGACCAGGCTGGCCAAGCTGGCATTTTGGAGCAGGTGGATGATGATCTGCTGGAGCGCTTCGCGGTCGGTCTGCAAATGGGGGGAGGTCTCCGGCACGTCCAGCCGCAGGGTGATGTTCTTTTCCCGAAGCTGGCTGCTGGTGTACGCCATGGCGTTGTCCACGATCAGGTTGAGGTCAATCAACTCAGGCTTGATCTCGATGCGGGCGATTTCCAGCGTGGTGATCTGGATCAGGTCGTCGACCAGTGCGCCCAGACGCTGGGAGGCGGTTTTGATGCGTTCGAGGAATTTGCGCTGCATGTTGCCCAGGATGCCGACCGACTCGCCCAGGATAAGATCAGTGTAGCCGACGATGGAGGACATCGGCTGGCGTAATTCCTGGGAGATGGATGCAAGCACTTGCACCTGTTCATTCGAGATCGGCGAGTTGGGTAGACTCTCTAGTTCATGGAGGCGGATTTTGGCATCAGCCAGGCTGTTTTGCAGGCGAGCTACCTCTTCAAGTGAGAGGCGGAGTTCGTGTTCCAGTTGTTTTGTCTGGGTGGGGATGCCGGTCGCCTTGGCGGACTTGTGCAATTGTTCGTTATCGGCACGCAAATGGGCAATCGTTTGCTGCGCTTCTTCCTGGGCTGTCAATAGGGCAGCCAGGTTCTCGGCCTCGTATTGGTTTTGCGGCCGGGCGTTCTCGACCTGTTCAAGCAGTTCTGCGTATTTATTCTTGGCTTCAACCGCTTCTTCCAGCGCGTCCTGGATTGCTTGCTGGAGGTGATCGTGCTCGCGGTCTACCGCCGAGGTGCGCCTGGTGCGCTCGATAATCGGGGCAAACGAGGCCGAGACGTTAAAGAGGAAGGTCTGATCCTCTGAGCTCCACTGACGGTTCGAATACGGCGAGAGAAGCAGGATGGCGCCGATCGGCTTGCGCTCGGAGGAGAGAACAGGCACGCTCATCAGGTGGCCGGGGCTGGTCAGGCCGAGCATCAGCCCCAGGTTTTTCAAGTCCGCAGAGGTGCTGCTGGCCGGCAGGCGCAAAGGACGGCCACGCTGTATAGCATTTGCAAGCAGTGGTATGGCCATTTTGTTGATAGCGGTTCCGGCCAGATTCTCTTCGCGAATCAGGTCGAAGCCATAGGTGATCACCACGTTCTTGTCGTCGGTCAATGCGATGAGAAAGCACAGGTCGGCCAGCATGGCCTGGGCGACGCTGCGGGTAATGGCGTGACCCAGGTTATCCGGGTTCACTTCCGAAGCCAGCTTTACCAAAGCCTGGAAAGTTTTTTGGTCAATGCTGTAGCGCCGCCGTTCGACGGCCTTCTGATCGCTTTGGACGGTTACCGTCTGCACGGGGGCGGTGAAACGCTGTGGCAAGGTGAGCAGGATGGGGTACATGGCGATCTGCGTCAGGCGGACGACCCCTGGGAGGTTCCCTGCGGGTTGCGGCCAGAAAAGTTGGATCAGGTGCCCAAGGAAGGCCAGACCGAGCATGGCCAGGCCGTAAGCCCATCCATTTGGGCTGCGGAGGATCATCGCCACGGCCCCCAGGATGATGAAGACCAAGCTAAAAACCTGCCAGATGATTTCCAGATTGGAAAGGTTGAAAGAAGCCGCGTTGCTGCTTTGGGACCACGAGATGAACGTTACCCCCAACAAGGCGATCGCCAACAAATTCAGCAACAGGGTGGCGGCGTCAACCTTGCGTACCGGCTCAGGGAAAGCCCACAGCCAGGCCATCCAGATCAGGCTGAGCAGGGTGATGGCCCGGTCGAGGGGCGGGAGGGCGGTCTGAGAGGTGAGCACCTTTTGCCAGACCAGCCCGCTGATCCCGAAAAGGATTAGTTGCAGGCCCAGGAGCACGCTCAAACCGAAGATCATCCGGCGCGCCTGTGGGGATTCGTTCAAACGCCAAAGGTTAACAGCGCCTTGCAGCGCGCCGGCGAGTGAAAACGCCAGGACGAGGTGATAGATCAGGTTCCCCGGTGGCGTGGTCAGAAGCGTGAAGGTTTGCACGAAGATCTGGCTCATGTTCGTCTGCGTACCCTGTATCTCATTCGATTATAGCACGGCGTTAACAGTGGGACAACCAATTAGCGGTACATATTCGTTTATGAAATTCATGCAGGATGCGAGCCTCGAAAGCACCACTCCGGGAAGCGCAGCTTATACTTTCTCGAACCAAAACCACGCGCTGGGTCGCGCCTTCATATTCATCCCATCCTGGCGTTTGACCAGGGTCAGGCGCTGCTGAACTCCTTCGATGTCTGCCTCCAGCAGACCAGGGCTGGGATTTTCGCTCGGTTTGAAGAAGCCGTAGAGCAGCCATGTCCCATACGGTGCGAGCAAGGTTTCCAGGTTATCGAGATATTTCTGCTTTTGCTCTGCCGCAAGGCCGTGGAAACAACCAATGTCTAAAACCAGGTCGTAGAAGTTGGCAAATAGATAATGGGGGAGGCGGATCACATCGGTGACAATAAAATTCACGCTCGCGTTGATTTTTTTCGCTTTACGTTTAGCGATCCGGATGGCGCGCGGGACGAAATCCACACCGGTCACGCGCCAGCCCGCATTGGCAAGCGCCAGGCTCGAGGTCCCGCTGCCGCAGCCGAGATCGAGGGCGCGGCCGGGTTGATGAGTCTGAATGTAAGCTACAACTTCTGGGGCGACGATACCACTGTCCCAGGGCGGGCGGTACAAATACCACAGGTGAAAGGTTAATCGGCGAAGGAAGTTCATTTGTGTGCCTTCCTGACCTTTGTGTTTGGCGTTTTTTAAAATAAGGTATAATCTGTCGGCTTTTCTCATCCCATTTTTTACAAGAGGTTATTACATGAATGAGTATACTACCGAGTTCATCCGAAATATCGCCCTGGTATCGCATGGCTCTGGAGGAAAGACCATGTTGGCCGAGGCGTTTCTGCATTTCACGGGGGCGACCACGCGCCTGGGCAAGATTGACGATGGCACGACCATTTCAGACTATGAGGATGAGGAAATCCGCCGCAAGCTGTCACTGTATACCAGTGTGCTGCCGGTAGAGTATAAAGATCACAAGATCAATATGTTGGACACCCCTGGTTACACTGACTTCATCGGCGAGGTGATCTCTGCGCTGCGCGTCGCGGATGGCGCGATAGTGCTGGTAGATGCGGTTGCAGGCCTGGAGGTCGGCACCGAGATCGCCTGGAGTTACTGCGACACCTTCAAATTGCCGCGTTTCCTGGTTGTCAATAAGATTGACCGCGATAACGCTAACTTCCAGAAGGCGCTGGCTTCGGTGCAGGAATTCTCCGAGACGCGCCTCATCGCGGTGCAGTTGCCCTGGGGCGAAAAGGCCGCCTTCAAGGGCGTGATTGACCTGATCTCGATGAAGGCCTACGCAGGCGACGGTAAGACCGCTGAAGAAATTCCCGCCGACCTGAAGCCGGCTGCCGAAGAAGCCTGTACGAAACTGGTCGAGGCCGCTGCCGAGGGCGAAGATGCGCTGCTGGAGAAATACCTGGAAACCGGTGAACTCTCTCCTGAAGAGCTGATGCGCGGCCTGAAGAGCATTATCCGCAGCGGCACTTACATCCCGGTATTCTGCGCGGCCGGTGCTCATGAAAAGGGTATCGCACCGTTGCTGGACGCCATCCTCAACCTGATGCCCTCGCCGGCTGAAGTGCCTGCTGCCGTTGCCAAAGGTAAAGATGGTGAGGAGAAGCTGGCAGCCATTGATTCCGGTCCGCTGGCGCTTTATGTCTGGAAGACGACTGCCGACCCTTATGTCGGTAAGCTGACCTACTTCCGCATCTATTCAGGCACACTGCAGGGTGACGCCCACATCTGGAACCAAACCAAGGGTAGTGAAGAGCGCATGGCTTCCTTGAGCGTGATGCGCGGCAAGGAAACCCTACCGGTCAAGGGAATGCACAGCGGCGATATCGGCGTGGTCGCTAAATTAAGTCAGACCTCCACCGGGGACACCTTGTGCGATAGAGGCCATCCACTAACCCTGCCGGTGCCACAATATCCAGCCGCGCTGTATCGTGTAGCAATTATGCCCAAAACCCAGGCGGATGCGGCCAAGATCTCCCCCACGCTCACGCGCCTGTGCGAAGAAGATATGACTCTTAGCTGGCATGGCGAACAGACAACCGGCCAGACCATCCTGCAAGGGATGGGCGACCAACACATTGAAGTGGCCATCCGCCGCGCCGTGAGCAAGCTCCAGGTCGGGTTGACAACCGTGGAGCCGAAGGTTCCGTATCGCGAGGGTATCACCAAGAAGGCCGATGCCATGTACCGACACAAGAAACAGTCCGGCGGCGCGGGTCAGTTTGGTGAGGTCTGGTTGAGAATCGAGCCATACCCGGAGGAAGATTTTGATTTCACCGATGAATTGGTGGGCATGAACCTTTCGAAGTCGTACCTGCCTGCCATTGAAAAAGGCATCCATGCCACGATGCTGACCGGTGTGGTTGCCGGTTATCCGATGAGTAATGTCAGGGTGATCGTGTACGACGGCAAGGAGCATCCGGTCGATTCCAAGCCGGTGGCCTTTGAAATAGCAGGACGTGAGGCCTTCAAGCTGGCCGTTGCGGATGCCAGCCCGGTGCTCTTCGAACCGATCATGAACGTCCGCATCACCGTGCCAGACGCCAACATGGGCGATGTGATGAGCGACCTGAATACCCGCCGCGGCCGCGTGCAGGGCACCGAATCGGAGCGCGGGCGGACGGTCGTCATTGCCCAGGTGCCATTGGCCGAAATGCTGCGCTACACCACGCAGTTGCGATCCATCACGGGTGGGCGCGGTATTTTCTCGATGGAATTCGACCGCTACGAAATCATGCCCAACCACCTGGCGCAGGAAATCATCGCTGCTCGCCAGAAGGAAGAAAAGGGCAAGGCAGAAGAGTAGAGAAAGCGTTCGGTAATTCCCCAATTTCGCCTGTTTCTCCCTTCCCGGAGGAAGGGGGGTAGGCCTGCACTGAGCGAAGCCGAAGTGGGGGATGGGTAAATCCTTCGAGTGCGCCAGGCCAGCATAGGGGGTGAGTTCACCCTCGCGCGCTAGCTCGGTCACCATTGCTCTTGACTTGGCGTTTTCTTATCGCTATAATGATTTAGGTTAAACTAAATTATTTATTAGTCATGATACAAGAAGCTCTGACCGATTCAACCCAACACTATCTCAAGGCGATCTACGATCTCACGGTAGATGGCAACCCTGCTTCTACTTCCGCGCTGGCCAAACAGCTCAATGTCAAACCTGCCTCGGTCACCGGCATGTTGCAGCGCCTGGCTGCGACCAAACCGCCGTTGCTCGTCTATCGCAAGCATCGCGGCGTCGTACTCACAACGCACGGCCAACGCGCCGCGCTGGAGTTCATCCGTCACCACCGCCTGCTCGAAACCTACCTGCAACAGACGCTTGGCTATGGCTGGGACGAAGTTCACGCGGAAGCCGACCGCCTGGAACATGCCATCTCCGAAGATTTCGAGAAACGCATCGATTCAACGCTGGGCAGCCCGGTTCGCGATCCACACGGCGAGCCTATCCCGACCTGCGACCTGTCCATGCCGGTGATGGCCGATACGCCCCTCAGCAAGCTGCGCGCCGGTCAGTCCGCCGCCCTCCGGCGTTTCCGCCCCAGCAGCCCAGAGCTTCTGCGCTATCTCGACGAACTCGGGCTGCTGCCCGGAACGAGCATCGAAATCCTCGACTATTCTGCCCTCGATCACAACCTTCGCCTTAGAATTCATGGGAAAAATGAAATAATCACCTTGGGCTTCGAAATCACCCATCAAATCTTTGTCGAGCTTTTCGAATAGATGCGAGGAGAATTTTCGACCCTTTGGGCTTTACTGTAATGAACTTCCACAGTTGGCGTCTGGTGTGGGACAAATTGGCAATTTGTCCCACGTATGAAGGAGATTTCGATACTTGTGAATAACATACTGTCTGTGATAACCTTGAGCTTACTGGCTGGCACGATGACGGGGCTGGGCGGCTTGATCGCGATCATCAGTAAACCGGGACGCCGTTCATTTGGCTTCTTGATCGGTATCGCCGCAGGCGTGATGATCACGTTATCTTTCCTGGACCTGGTCAACGAAGCTTGGACTCACGGTGGGTTTCTAACGGCGACCATCGGCTTCGGCCTGGGGGCAACGTTCATGTTCCTGATTGACTTTTTCACGCCCCACATCCGCTTTGGCGAAAAGGAACCAGACAATCTGAGGCTGCAATCGAACGCAGATGAATGTCCCAGAGGCCGCCTGCGACGTCGCCATCGGCGCCAGCGCTGGTGGATGGAGACGCGTACGATTGACAAACAATTGTTCAAAACAGGCATCCTGATTGCCATCGGTATTGCTGTGCACAACACGCCGGAGGGCATTGCCGTGGGTGCCGGGTACATGCACGCTCCCCAATTCGGTCTATTCATTGCCCTGGCTATCGGCCTACACAATATCCCGGAAGGCATTGCGACAGCCCTGCCGTTATTCCAGAGCGGGGCAAGCCGTTGGGTTGCCTTTCGAACCGCACTGCTATCCGGCCTGGCAGAGCCAATCGGCGCACTGCTGGCGGCGCTATTCCTGGCCTCTTTCAAGGGGTTCATCCCTGGGGCGCTTGCGTTTGCAGGCGGCGTGATGGTATTTATCACGTTGGATGAACTTATTCCGTGCGCACGGGAATATGGACACCAGCATTCCACTGCGCTGGGTATCATTATTGGTGCAATTTCCATTTTTCTACTTTCGGGCTTGATTGGTTTATGACCGATCGAGAGGCACAAAAAAAACAATGGCAAGTTCTAAGAAAAGACAGGCTGACATAAGTGTTCGAAATGGGGATAGGGGTACGGTTAAGATCGCCCGCGAGGTGCTCTCCGGCAAGAGCAAGAAAGGCTGGCTTGCTCGCATCTTGCCTTTTCTTGGCCCGGCCTTCATCGCCAGCGTGGCCTACGTAGACCCGGGCAACTTCGCCACCAACATCCAGGGCGGCGCGAAGTTTGGCTACGAGCTGCTATGGGTTATCCTGGGCAGTAACCTGATGGCCATGCTCCTGCAATCCCTTTCGGCGAAACTGGGCATCGCCACCGGCAAGAACCTGGCCGAGCACTGCCGCAACCAGTTCCCGGCCTGGGTCGTCTGGACGATGTGGGTCATCTCGGAATTGGTGGCCATGGCGACCGACCTGGCCGAATTCCTGGGCGCGGCGCTTGGAATGAACCTGCTCTTTGGGATGCCGCTTTGGCTGGCCGGCATCCTGACCGCCATCGCCACCTTCCTGATCCTCGGCCTCGAACGGTATGGCTTCCGGCCCATCGAGGCAGTCATCACCACGCTTCTGGCTGTGGTGGCTGGCAGTTATATTGTGGAGACTTTCTTCGCCCGCCCGGATTGGGGAGTGGTGGCCTATCACACCTTCGTCCCACACTTCTCTGGCTCGGAAAGCGTTCTGCTCGCGACGGGCATCCTGGGCGCCACGGTCATGTCCCATGCCATCTTCCTGCATTCGGCGCTGACCCAGGATCGCATCGTGACGAAAAAACCGGAACAGCAAAAGCGCCTGTTCCGTTTCGAGCTGATTGATGTGGCAATCGCCATGGGCGTGGCCCGCTCCGTCAATGCCGCCATGCTCATCATGGCTGCTTCTACTTTCTTTCAACACGGCCTGACCTCGATTGCAACCATCGAAGAGGCTCACCGCACGCTCGAGCCGCTATTGGGCAGTGCGGCCTCCTGGGTTTTCGCCATCTCTCTGCTGGCGGCTGGCCTGTCATCCTCGTCCGTGGGTACCATGGCGGGGCAAGTCATCATGCAGGGCTTCCTGCACCGCCACATCCCGCCCTGGGTACGTCGTTTAGTGACGATGGTACCCTCACTGATCGTCATTGCGGTTGGCTTCGAGCCAACCCGCACACTGGTTCTCAGCCAGGTGGTGCTCAGCTTCGGGTTGCCGTTCGCCATCATCCCGCTGATATTGTTCACGCGGCGGCGCGACCTCATGGGCGTTTTGGTCAACAAACGGCTCACGACTATTTTAGCCAGCATTGTGGCTGCTCTGATCGTCAGCCTTAACATTTACCTGTTGGTTCAGGTCTTTACAAGGAGTTAGCCGATGTTCAACCACATCCTTGTTCCCCTGGATGGATCGAAGCTGGCCGAGGCCGCCCTGCCGCCGGCCGCATCGCTCGCCCAAACCCTCGGCGCGCCTGTGACACTGTTGCACCTCATCGAGAAAGATGCCCCGCAAGCGATACACGGAAACCGTCACCTGACGAAAGCGGATGAAGCGGAGGGTTACTTGCGCACAGTGGCGCAGACAGCATTCCCAAAAGAGGTAAAGGTCGAGTGGCATATCCACACGGCCGAGATCGAGAACGTTGCCTCCAGCATCGTCCAACACGCCGAAGAACTCACCCCGGACTTGATCGTCATGTGTTCCCACGGACGCAGTGGGATGCGCGACTACTTGTTTGGCAGCATCGCCCAGCAGGTGATCGGACAAAGCGACATGCCTGTGCTGTTACTAAAGCCAACGAAGGCGCAATTGCAGACATTCCAAATCCGGAAGATATTCCTCCCACTCGACGACGAATCCATGCACGACGAAAGCCTGTCTGTCGCAAAGCCCCTTGCCAAAGCATACCAGGCCGGACTCTACCTGCTGACGGTCATCCCGACCCTCAGCACGCTATCGGACGGAAAAGCGGCCGCCGGAACGCTTCTCCCGGCTACCGCCACCGCCTATCTGGATATAAAAGAGGAAAATGCCAAAGAGCACTTACAAGAGCACCTCGATGAATTGACCCAATCCGGCTTCAACGCCGAGGCCGAGATCGCGCGCGGCGACCCGGCCCCCACGATCAGCGAAATCGCTGAGCGCGTGGATGCCGACCTGATCATCCTCAGCACGCACCGCAAGGCAGGTACGGCTGCCTTCTGGGCGCGCAGCGTGACCCCAAACGTCGCCCGGCGAGTGAAGATCCCCTTGCTGTTAGTGCCATTAACATAAATCCAGTCCCCGTTTTCTTCTAGAAAACGGGTTCTTGCTGTAAATTGCAAAGGGTCGAGGTGGCATAAAGCCTCCTCGACCTTCTGTTTTACGTTTCTCGCATCACTCTTCACGCCCCTCGTTTCACACTCCGCGCCCCTCGCCTCACGGATTCTGCTGCGCCCCACGTCCGCCGCGCTGCATACCAGTTCCACCCGGCACACCCGTGCCGCCGCAGGAACCCTGACCGGCTCCCAGTTCTTGACCGAGTCCCATCCCCTGGCCGTAGCCGCCGCGCCCGAAAGCGTGCGGTTGCATCCAATCTGCCTGCTCGTGGGTGATGACGCCGTCGGTCACAGCCTGCGACAAAGCGGTTTGATGCACCACGGTCAGCAGGGCCAAGATGTCGGCCTCGGCGATGCCCTCGGCCAGAGCGATCTGGTACATGGTCTCGCCTGCCGCGAGGTGGGCATTGACCTCATCCACCGTCAAGCCAAGTTTGGCAGCGAATGCTTCCACAACGTAGGCGTGCAACGGGCCATAGCCGCCGCCAAAGCCGCCCATCATACCGGGCCTGTAGGGGGCCTGCGGGGGCTGCGTGCCTTGCGCATACGCGACGCCAGCAAAGGCCAGTCCAGCCACTGCAGCTAGTACGAGAGCAATTAATTGGATTTTCTTCATGACACTACTCCTTGGTTGATTTTCAGGATTCGCTCCTGATGACTGCCCAAAGGATACCCTAGCCATGTAAAGGTACTGTGAAGAAAAGAGAAAGATTGTCAAAAGAAAGAGAGAAACCGGATCTATTGATATTGGTCAAAGACCTAATAGGTCTCGGAGACCTGTTAGGTCTGGCAGCCGAAACCTCCGCGCCGCGCGCAAAATCGCCCCACATGCGGGGGTGGTCAAGAGCGTGTTGCGGTTGTTCGATGAGCTGAGCCAGTATTAATGAGGAGGGGGTGCTGGCAGAGGTCCGCAAGGCGGTGGAGGGTAAGGAATAAGCACAGGGGCTGTTTAAAAAGTCATGCTGAGCGTAGCGAAGCAACTCATTGATTTAATGAAGAGACCCTTCGCTTAGGGTGACGGAGGTCTTTTTGGACAGCCCCTGTTTTACTGAACTCTGCTCACTGAAAACTGATCACTACTCCTCCCCCGCCAATAACTTGATCCTTTCCCACGGCTTGAGGGACTCGTCATCCGCCAAAATCGCCTTCAATTCGTACATCTCATCGCGCAGGGCGGTGGCGCGCTCGAATTCCAAATTCTTGGCTGCTGCTTTCATTTCCTTTTCCAGTTCGGCAATCACGCGCTGCAACTCATTGCGCGAGGTCGCTGCCTCGCCGCGCCTGGTTTTATATTCACCTTTCATCTCAGCCACCGCCTTGACCGAGAACGAATCCGTCAGGTCACGGATGGCCTTGCTGATGCCCACCGGCACGATGCCATGCTCTTTGTTGAACTTGACCTGCTTGGCGCGTCGGCGGTTGGTCTCGTCAATCGCACGTTTCATCGAGTCGGTGATGCGGTCGGCGTACATCAGCACTCGCCCGTTGACATGACGGGCGGCGCGGCCGGTAGTCTGGATGAGGGCCGTGTCGGAGCGTAGGAAGCCTTCCTTGTCCGCGTCCAGGATCGCTACGAGGGATACCTCCGGCAGGTCGAGACCCTCGCGCAGCAGGTTGATGCCCACCACCACGTCGAATACGCCCAGGCGCAGGTCGCGCAGGATGCCGATGCGTTCCAGCGTCTCCACTTCCGAGTGCAGGTAGTGCACCTTGATGCCAAGTTCCATCAGGTAGTCGGCCAGATCTTCGGCCATGCGCTTGGTCAGCGTGGTGACCAGGACGCGCTGCCCCACCTCGACCCGGGCGCGGATCTCCTTGACCAGATCGTCAATCTGGCCCTTCACCGGCCGGACTTCGATCTGTGGATCCACCAGGCCGGTCGGGCGGATGATCTGCTCCACCACCTGGTCGGCGCGCTTCATCTCGTACGGGCCGGGCGTTGCCGAGGTATAAACGGTGTAGCCCATCACCTGCTCGAACTCGGCGAACTTGAGCGGGCGGTTGTCCAGCGCGGAGGGCAGGCGGAAACCGTACTCGACCAGCGTCTCCTTGCGCGAGCGGTCGCCTTTGTACATACCATTGATCTGCGGCACGGTCATGTGCGATTCGTCCAGAACGAGCAGGTAGTCGCTGGGCAGGAAGTCAATCAATGTCCAGGGATGTGTGCCGGGGGCGCGCCGGTCGAAGTGCCGCGAGTAGTTCTCGATGCCGGAGCAGTAGCCCACTTCGCGCATCATCTCCAGATCGTAACGCGTGCGCTGTTCGATGCGCTGGGCTTCGAGCAATTTGCCCTGCTCCTTGAACAGGGTCTCGCGTTCGGCCAGTTCCTGCTCGATATCGGCAATGGCCTCTTTCATCTTGTCTTCCTGCGCCAGGTAATGCTTGGCCGGGTAGATATCCATGTGGTCGGGTTCGTCTAGGATTTCGCCGGTCAGCGGGCTGAATTCCATCAGCCGCTCCACCTCGTCGCCGAAGAAGGTGATGCGGATGCCGCGCTTGTTCTCGTAGGCGGGGATGATCTCCAGGGTATCGCCGCGCACGCGGAAGGTCCCGGGACGCAGCTCGATGTCATTGCGCTGGTACTGTCCGTCCACCAGTTGCCGGATCAACACGTTCCGCCGGGTAATCTCCCCCACGTGCAGGTTCACCACGCCCTTGCCATACTCCTCCGGGTTCCCCAGGCCGTAGATACACGAGACCGAGGCCA
>JALHUM010000096.1 GCA_022865905.1 Anaerolineales bacterium
GGTCGCCAGGATGGTGTCCTTCATCTTCTCGATTTCCGCCTCGTGGGTATAATCGCGGAAGATGGCCACCGTCCCGATGGGCGTTTCTTCGGTATCGAAGACCTGCGCAGAGCTGACGGAAAAAGTCTTCCTTCCCCAGTGGAGGCGATAACTGGCTGGTTGTTGGCCCGGATTGGTCAGCAAATCACCCAATATCCTACGATTATTTGCATCCAGTGCTTTGGTGCGGGTCAGGTCGCTTATGGATGAATTGATCACCTGGTCGCGGGGCAGGTTGAGCAACTGCGTGGTGGCCGGGTTTACCACGATGGCCTTCCCATGAATATCAAAAACGATCACGCCATCGGTGATACTTTCCAGGATTGCGATATTGCGCCCGGCCTCGATCCGTTCACGGGCGAGGGAAGCAGAAAGCTCACGGGTGCGATCAGCCACGCGCTGATCCAGTTCGATATTGAGCCTGCGTAGGTCACGCAGGGATATTTCCACACCACGCGCCGAAAGCCAGGCCAGCAAAGAGATAAAAGCAAGACCAATATAAGTAGGGAATAAAGAAGAAAGCGGAAAGTTTTGCAATTGCCGTGCAAGAATGGCTAAAATCGCCATATCCAATAAGGCAGCAATAAAGGCGGTCCAAGAAGGTAAGAGCATGCTCGCCAGAAAAATTGGTATAGTAAACAAAAACAGACTGCGCCCGGTAACCAGTTGTTCTGGCTGGTCTGCAAAAGAGATTCCAATGATCATAAAAACTATAAATAACCCGCTTGTTGACCAACCGCGTATACGACGATTAGCGACGAATAACAAAATACTGGTCAGGAGGAGTCCGGCTGTGGACCAAAAGAGAATCTTTTCATCCGCCAACCACCCATTCTGCGACTTTGTGAATCGAAGCCAGATTAAGAATATCAGTAATAACACAATACCAAGACCGATGAGGCCGGCCAGGATGATATTCAACAACTTCCGGCGGCGAGCATCATCCGGATCGTCGGAAGGCACATCCAACCAGTTCCTTATCCTCCTCAAAACAACATTCACAATTCACCTCCTAACGCTTGAAACACCATCCCCAAGGCACTCAGAATTGTTGCTTTTACGACACGCTCCGGGCAGTAAAGGCATTTTCCCAGCCAGAGCGGTGGATAAGGTGGGTCTAGATGCTGAGTAAGCCATTCGGCTCCAATGCGCAGTACTTTTTCATCTACTGGGTGTCCATGCCTCTCCCAAGCACACAACGCCTGTAATGCATACGCCGTCTCCTCGGCAGTTGGCTGAAGTCTCCCCCAAGTGCCATCGGGATTTTGAGAAGCAATCAAATCCTGTACAGCACCTTCGACGATTTCGTCGTCATATCCGGAGCAAGCGATAATGGCATGCGCGGTGGGATAATATGGCGAGAGGTGCCATTTATCAATCCATGTTCCATTTGCCATCCGATTGGCAAGTAAAAAACGTAGAATTTTCTGGACGGAAGGATGTGAATGATCGTAGCCAGCCCCCTTTAGTGCACTCAGGAGATGGATATTCGTGCTAATAGAAGGGTCTGCTTCCAGTTTAAAGCAAAGAAAGTGTTCCTCTGACTCATATAATAACAGCGCTTTCGTGTCTAGGGTACGACCCCATCGCCGTAATGCCTCGAATGCCATTGCTGTATCATCGCCGTCTACCAGCGAGAGACCAGCCGCGGCTGCCACGCCCACACCCGGCGTCCAGGCTCGTTCCAGCATATCTATATGTTTCTTGCAAGATTCATTCACACTTTCGCTCCAATCAGTCAACGCCAGATTCCACAACGACCAAGAACACTCAAAAATGTCTGCCGGACTAACGTAAGGAACTGCTCCATCCTTCTTTACTCTGCTTAAATATTCAAGCGCGGTTTGCTCCCCTGGTCGAATTTTTAGCAAATAGAATGCTGTTGCTGACGGGCTATAGGCAATCGAGCCATTGGCTTCGGGCAAATTATCTATATCTACTCGCGATAAATCCTCTCCTACCATCTCGACTGAAAATGCAGCTGTGACCGTACGGTCAATCTGCA
>JALHUM010000097.1 GCA_022865905.1 Anaerolineales bacterium
CCAGAATCGGATGAGGAAGCGATTAAAGAACCCTCCCAGGACAGGAAGGGGTAAGGGCAATAATATTTCTGTCCAATGGCGGACGATTTCGAAATCTGCCAGACTAAGGAGTCCTCGGATATCTTCAGCGGTCAGCCAGTTTTGTTCGAGGTTCCGGGTAGCCAATCCCAGTTTTTGCGCCAGTTTCAGCGGTAGTTCCCACAGGCGGCTGTAGAAATTCAGGATGATCCGCGTGCGCGGCGTGGACAGACGGACGAGTTGTTCAAAGACCGCCTGCACGTCCCATAGGTCGTTGACGGTGTCCGAGAGGATTATCATGTCGAACGTCCCCTCCACGCTGGTCAGATCATGGGCATCGGCATGAACAAATTGCAGCTCGGGGTGAGAAGCAGCCGCGCGCTGGATCATCTCCACCGAGAAATCCACGCCGACGCCTCGCGATGGTTGCAATGCGGCCAGCAGATCGCCTTTCCCACACCCGACCTCGAGAACGCTCTGACCAGGCGGTACCAGGAATTGATAAATCTGCGTCAATCGCTGATGATAGGCGCCGCCCCAGCCGCGCCAGGTGTCCAGGCGGCATGCAATTGCATCCCAGTGTGCGGCGCGTTCTGTTCGATAACGAATTGCAGTTGGGTCAGGCTGACGGGGTAGGGTGGGTGGTGGGTGCGCGCTCATCTTGTGGGGGCTATTTTACACCGTAATGTCAATGCTGAAGAGCCTGCCGAAGCGCCCTTGACGTCTCTAGATCTGGGGTTATAATTCAGTTACTGAATTTTGGAAATGCTAATGGAAACCTCTCATGATACCGCCCGTGAACTTGGCCTGCTCGAAACCATCGAGCGCGATCCCGACGTGACCCAGGCCTCGCTCGCCACCCAATTAGGCGTGGCGGTCGGGACGATCAACTGGCACCTCAAGCGCTTGATCGAAAAAGGTTTTATCAAGATCAAGCGCGCCGAACGGAAGAAGCTGCGCTATATCATCACGCCGGAGGGGATCGCCCTGCGCGCTCGCCTGACGGTGGATTACATTGAGCAGCAGTTCAATCTGTACAGGCGGACACGAAAGCGCGTTCAGGAGCATCTGGAGCAGGTACGCCAGGCCGGCTTCGAGCGCGTGCGCCTGGTCGGCGAAGGTGACGTGGCCGATATCTGCAAATTAACCTGTCTCGAGCAGAACATCGCCATCGTACCGGATGGTAAGGCGCCTATGCTGGAGGTGAGCGGCCTCAACGTAATCTTACACATGAAAGAGGAGGCATGAAATGAGGTTACAGGTTGCAGGTTACAGGTTGCAGGTTGAAGGATGAAAGTACGATGGCCACTGTGGAGCGATTTGAAGATCTTGATGTTTGGAAGAGGGCGAGGCGGTTGGCCAATCTGATTTACGATTTCACAGAGGGGGAGGCCTTCAAACGTGATTTTGCCCTGCGCGACCAAATACGGCGTGCCGCAATATCCATCTTGTCAAACATCGCCGAGGGCTTTGAAAGCCGGACACAGGCATTGTTCATCGAGTATCTCGGAAGGGCTAAGGCATCCTGCGGCGAAATGCGCGCCCAATTTTACTTGGCTCTGGATCGCAAGTATATCTCCCAAGATCAATTTGAGATAGCAGTGGAAGGTGCACGAATTTGCAGCAAGCAAATTACCAGCTTGAGCCGGTATCTTGAATCAAAACCGAATGCACAGCGCATTCGCGAAGAAGGAACCTCCTACCATGTCTGACCAACCTTCAACCTTGAACTTTCAACCTTCAACCTATTGGAAAGATAAGAGGTTTATCGTGACCGGCGGGGCCGGCTTCCTCGGATCTTTCCTGGTGGAGAAGCTGATCCAGCGCGGCGCGGTGGACATTTTGATTCCACGCATCGAATACTACAATTTGGTTGACCGCGACGACATCCACCGCCTGCTGGATGAGTCCATGCTCCCACCTGATAAGCGTCCCGCCCACCTTCAACCTGCTGCCTTTAAACCTTCCAACCTTCCAATCTTAAAACCTTCAACCTTTAACTTTCAACCTTCAACCACGGTTATCATCCACCTCGCCGCGCGCGTCGGAGGCATCGGCGCAAACCGAGAGCATCCGGCGGAATTCTTCTATGACAACCTGATGATGGGCGCGGAGTTGATGCACCAGGCCTGGCTGCGTGGAATTGGCAAGTTCGTCGCGCTTGGCACGGTATGTGCATACCCTAAATTTACACCTGTGCCGTTCAAGGAAGACAACCTGTGGGATGGCTACCCGGAAGAGACCAACGCGTCCTACGGGCTGGCTAAAAAGATGCTCTTGGTTCAGTCACAGGCTTATCGCCAGCAGTATGGATTCAACGCCATTTTTCTCCTGCCCGTGAACCTGTATGGGCCTGGCGATAATTTCGATTTGAAATCCTCGCACGTTATCCCGGCCTTGATCCGCAAGTGCCTGGAGGCGCAGGAGCGCGGCGAAAAGGAGATCAGCGTTTGGGGGAACGGCTCGCCGACGCGCGAATTCCTGTACGTGGAAGATGCCGCCGAGGGCATCCTGCTGGCGACCGAGAAATACGATGGTCCGCAGCCGGTCAACCTGGGATCAGGTTTCGAGATATCCATCAAAGATCTGGTCGAGATGATCGCCCGTCTGACCGGCTTTGAAGGCAAGTTGGTCTGGGATGTCAGCAAACCTAACGGCCAACCGCGCCGGGGTCTGGACATAAGCCGCGCTGAAAAATACTTCGGTTTCCGTGCCGCGGTCTCATTCGAGGAGGGCTTACGGAGAACTATCGAGTGGTATCGTGGTCGCATGATGCAAGGGGCAAGTTGAGAGTTCCTGAAAGAACAGTAAGCCGCGAGAGACCTAATGGCTAGAAAAAACTTGCAACCTTCCAACCTTCAACCTTCAACTATAACCATCCGCCCAGCGCGCGGTTGGAGCGCCCTCAATCTGCGCGACTTGTGGATTTACCGCGAACTCGTCTATTTCTTGACCTGGCGCGATGTCAAGGTGCGTTATAAGCAAGCTTTCCTGGGCGTAGCCTGGGCCATCCTGCAACCGCTGCTGACCATGGTAATTTTCAGCGTCATCATGGGATACCTGCTCAAAGTCCCCACTGATAACAGCGTGCCCTATCCGGTATTCAGCTTCGTGGCGCTCTTGCCCTGGCAGCTCTTTGCCGGCGCCTTGCAGCGCGCC
Source organism: Anaerolineales bacterium (assembly GCA_022865905.1). Taxonomy (GTDB): domain Bacteria; phylum Chloroflexota; class Anaerolineae; order Anaerolineales; family Villigracilaceae; genus CG2-30-58-95. Next base: position 3,178 of record JALHUM010000097.1, read on the forward strand.
GGTACCAGCCTGGTCGGTAATTCCAACTTAATAACCAAAGTTTATTTTCCTAGATTGGTAATCCCCTTCTCGGCGGTGGCTGCCGGGCTGATTGATTTTTGCCTGGCCTTCCTGGTTTTGCTCGCATTGATGTTCTACTACCATCTGCAAATTACCCTGAATGTACTCTGGCTGCCGCTGTTGGTGATCCTGGCCCTGTTGACCGCCCTTGCCGTGGGCTTGTGGCTTTCGGCGCTCAACGTCCAGTACCGCGATGTGCAGCACATGATCCCTTTTATCGTCCAGGCCTGGTTCTATGCTTCGCCGGTCGTGTACTC
>JALHUM010000098.1 GCA_022865905.1 Anaerolineales bacterium
GACCGAGCCGATGAACAGGTAGAGGGTCAGCTTCATGGCCGCGTACTCGCGCGTCTTGATCCAGCCCCAGATGGCGATGAGCAGGTACATCGGGAAGACGGCAATCTCGTAGAAGAAGAACAGCATGAACAGGTCGAGCGAGACGAACACGCCGAACACGCCACTGGCCAGGATGAACAAAAAAGCGAAGAATTCACGCGGGCGGTCGTCCAGGCCCCAGGAGATCAGCACACCGGTAAACATGACCACGCCGGTCAGCAGAACGAGCGGGGCGCTCATGCCATCCACGCCAAATTGGAGGCTGATGCCGAGCATCGGCATCCAGTTGTATTTCTCGACGAACTGATAACCGGCCGCGGCCTTATCGTAGGTGAAATACACCCACAGTGAGAGGAGCAGCGCAAAAGACGCCGCAGCCAGTGCCATGACGCGGATCCCGTTCTTGCGCTCTGGCTTTATCAGCAGGATGAGCATCGCCGCGACCATTGGGGTGAAGACGATAACACTCAGGATCGGAAATTGCATAACTCACCTCGTTATTTAGTCTGATAGTCTGTTAGTCTAATGGTCTTATAGTCTGATGGATAACCGACTATGAGACTATGCGACTACGAGACTATTGGACTAAAACAGCATAACCACAGCCTTATTAATCACTTCGAGTATCCACGCAGGCCAGATGCCTATTACCAATATCAATACCCTCAGGGGTGCCATGACGATGATCTCGCGCGTGTTGATCTCAGTCAAGCGGTGCTCACCATGCGCCCAGTGCTCGTTCAGCGAACCGTGCAAGACCTGCTTGACACCTTTGAGGATGTACGCGCCGGTGAAGAGCAGTCCCAACATGGCAATGGCCGTATAGACCGTCAGGATCGGCCAGGCTCCCCGCACGATCAGGAATTCGGATACGAATCCATTCAAGCCAGGCAAACCGAGCGAGGCCATGGAGGTAAAAAGCAGGATGCCGCCATAGATCGGCACCAGCGGAAACAAGCCGCCGAAATCGTTCAGGTTGCGGGTGTGCGTCCGTTCGTAGATCACGCCGACCAGGAAGAACATGCCCGCTGCCGAGAGGCCGTGGTTGAACATCTGCAAGACCGCACCGTTCAAGGCAATGTTCTTGCTCAAGTTGAGGGCTAAATCCGGGTTGTTCAAGCCGACCTTAGCGGCTGCGGCAATGCCAAGCAGCACGAAGCCCATGTGATTGACAGACGAATACGCCACCAACCGCTTGAAGTCCGTCTGACCGTAGGAGGCGAAGGCGCCGAAGACAATCGCCATCACCGCCAGGAAAGCTAGCGCGCCGGCAAAGCGCTGCGATTCGACCGGGTAAAGCGGCAAGACCAGTCGTAAAAAGCCGTAGGCACCCAACTTCAACAGCACGCCAGCCAGGATCATCGAACCGGCCGTCGGCGCCTCGGTGTGGGCATCCGGCAGCCAGGTGTGGAACGGCCAGACCGGCACCTTGATCGCAAAGGCGACCACAAAGGCCCAGAAGGCAATTGCCTTGACCGTGGCAACCGGCAGGCCCATCAGCGTTCCTTCGAGGGCGTTCCACTTCTGATA
>JALHUM010000099.1 GCA_022865905.1 Anaerolineales bacterium
CCATTCGGCCGGCACGCCCCCAGCCGACACAGGTGTACAGGCGATTTCACCCAGCGGCTTGAAACTTTTTGCCAGGGCCTCTAATTCTTCACGTTCTTTGCGGATATTTATCTCGCCGCCAGGGCGGGAGAAAAAACGCTGGGCGCGAAAATACAGTCTAAGCAAGCGGAACTGCCAACTGAGCATTTTTTCCCTTTCACCAGGAGTGAACGCTATATTTGCACGAAGCGGTCAACATTGACGACGAAGATCGTCGCCCGCTTTTCGCCCGCTTCGGAAGTGGAGGTTTTTTCGCGTATGACCTGGATGGCGGATTCCACATGCTCATCCTCCAGGCCGATGAGCAGCGTGGCGACGCCGCGACGCAGCAGGCCGCCGGTCGAGGCGATGCGCGTCACGCGAAATTTAGCCGCGGTCAGGGCTTGGGTAATATGATCGGAGTCGGCATCACGCAGAATGGCAATGATCAATTTCATGGCAATTACCTCCGCTCTCAGCGGGGCTAAGCCCCGCTGAAAGCCTAGAATTCCTCAAACCTTTCCACCGGAATGGCAAAGATGGTCGCGCCGCCGACCGTCACCGGCACGGGCGTAGGCAGCGGTAAGGGAGAGCCTTCCAATGGGATGGCGAGATATTCCACCCGCTGGCGGCAGGAGCGCTGCAAGGCCTCGACGGCCTTCTCGGTCATGCCCTCCGGCAAGCCGATCAGCAGGGTCGCGTTGCGCCGCCCCAGGAAACCGCCTGTGCTCGCCAAATGGATTATCGGCGCGCCCAGCACGTTCAGGGCGCGCGCCGCCAGGTCCACGTCCTGTTCCTGGACGACGGCGGCGATCAAATGACGAATGGGGGGACGTTCCATAAAGAAGCTTCTCCTTATGGTAGCCTGGGTGCTACCATTACTCCGGGCAAACCAACGCATCAGACGGATCGCTGAGTGCCACTGTCCTGCCATCGGGAAAAGTGACTTCGCTCTGGTCGGCGCGGCGCGTGACGCTCAAACCTCTATATTTTACCGTAACCGGCCATGGAAAGGGGTTCTTCCCGCTCAGACGGAGACGGCTCCCTGGCAGGAACTGCACGCCCAGCGTTTGCAGGAACAGTCCCAGCGGAGCCAGACCCGCCAGCGCATTGCGTTCTCCGATGCCCACGCCCCTCTCGGCGTGATAGGCCCTGTAAAAAGCGTGCTGTTCCTTTAGATTTAAGATGACGGCATTCATCAAGCGGGCGATCAACTGCGCCGCTTCGGCTTGGTAGCCATAAGCCAGCAACCCTTCACCGATCAATTGCTGCCAGGGCATCTGCACGCTCAGACAGATCGCTTCGGCCTGTGCGCAGCACCTACTCGGCGGGCAAGGGAGCGAGGCGCAAGCTGAGACGCCAAAGGGGTGGTAGAAGCGATCCGTATCCATCAGGCTGCGCTTGATCAACGACCCTGCATGTCGCTCTTCAGGAATGCGAGCCCAAAGCGGCAGGAACAAGGTTTGATCTTCCTGGGTGTAATCTATCGTACTGACCTTGACCTGATCGTTTGGCTCGAGGCCGGCAACCTCTATCTCGTCCAGTTGAGTATATACTTCCCGGCTGGTGAGGGCGGCGTTTTCCATGTGCCATTGAACCTCC
>JALHUM010000011.1 GCA_022865905.1 Anaerolineales bacterium
AAGCCTGACCAAAGTAGCCGAGAGTTTCCACACCAAAGTCATCACCACGATGGGCATCGCCAAGATGCCCGGCGCGACGCACATTAACTTCGAGGAGGAGCACGCCGCCGAGGGGGCGCGCGAGATCATCCACCTGGCGATCGAAGCCTTCAAGAAACGCGATGCAGCCAAAGTCCACATTCCCGATATCCGCAACACTGCCATCGCGGGTGTCTCCGTCGAGGCGGTGATCAGCATACTTTCCAAAGTAGATGGCGCTGATCCCCTCAAGCCCCTGCTCGACAACATCGTCAACGGGAACATCACTGGCGTGTGTCTGTTCGCCGGATGCAACAACGTCAAGATCCCGCAGGATCGCAACTTTGTCACCATGATCAAGGAACTGGCCAAGCGCGACGTCTTGATCCTGGCCACCGGCTGTGCTTCGGGAGCCTTCGCCCGCCACGGTCTCATGACCCCGCAGGCTACCGAAAAATATGCCGGTCCCGGACTGAAAGCCGTGCTCACTGCCCTGGGCAACGCCGCTGGATTGAATGCGCCACTGCCGCTCGCCCTGCACACCGGCTCGTGCGTGGACAACACGCGTGCGGTTGCCATCGCGGTTGCCATCGCCAATAAGTTGGGCGTGGATTTGGATAAACTGCCAGTCGTTGCCTCCGCGCCGGAGGCATCCATGGAGAAAGCTATCAGCATCGGCACGTGGGCGGTGGCGCTCGGCCTGCCAACGCACGTCGGCGTCGTCCCGCCCGTCACCGGCAGCCCGCTCGTCACCCAGGTGCTTACCCAGACGGCGAAAGACCTGTTCGGCGGCTATTTCATCGTCGAACTCGACCCGCTCAAAGCGGCCGAAAAACTCTTCGACGCCCTGAACGAACGGCGCAAGGGTCTCGGGCTAGCGGAAAAGTCGCTTTAGACAGAGGTGCACAATGAAACGCATCTTCGTCAACCCTGACCGCTGTACTGCCTGCAAGACCTGTGAGATAGCGTGCGCCATCGAGCACTCACAGGCCAAAAGCATATTTGTCAGCCCATCCGAAATGCCTCATCCGATGAACCGTGTCTTCGTCGAGGCCTCCGATGGACATAAGATCCCCATTTTCTGCCGCCACTGTGATGAAGCCCCCTGCGTCGCCGCCTGCATCTCCGGCGCCATGTTCCGCGATCCACAAACCGAGGCTGTGTTATGCGATACAAGTCGCTGCATCGGCTGCTGGACGTGTGTGATGGTCTGCCCGTACGGGGTCGTTGGCCGTCAACTCGAGTTGGGTAAAGCGGTCAAATGCGACCTTTGCCCGGAGCGAGAATCCCCGGTGTGCGTCGCCTCCTGTCCGACAAAGGCTCTGCTCTACGAGGAGGTGGAGGGTTTCAGCAAGAACAAGCGGCGGGAATTCGCCTCGGCCGTCGCAGCAGGAGGGTAACGCCATGCAACATGTGATTGTTGGCGCTTCAGCAGCAGGCATGGCAGCGGCTGAAGCCATCCGCAAACGCGACCCAACCGCCGAGATCGTCATGCTCTCCGATGAGGCGCACCCGCCATACTACCGCCCGCTAATCCCATATCTTATCCATCAAGGGAAAACGGGGGATGAGCTCCTGCGCGAACCGCGTCTAACGCCGGCAAATCTCGACTTACGTCTGAAGTCGCGCGCCACCGGTCTCGACCCGGCAAAGCATAGCCTCACCCTGGCCGATGGCTCGAGCCTCGCCTATGACTGCCTTCTGCTGGCGACCGGCGCAAGCCCCATCCTCCCGAACATCGAAGGTCTAGATGGGTCAGATGTTTTCACCCTGCGCACATGGGAGGACGCGCTCGGCATCGCCAAAGCAGCCAAAGCCGCGAAAAGCGCGCTCTTCCTCGGCGCGGGACGTATCGGCATGAAGTCGGCCTTTGCATTGCGTCATCTGGGATTGAACGTTACCGTCGTCGAATTGATTGACCGCATTGTGCCGCAGCAACTGGACGCCGAAAGCGCAGCCATTTTTTCCGAGGCGGTGGCGAAGGCCGGCATCGAAACCATCCTGGGACACACGATCAAGCAGGTCAACCGCCGAGGCAAAAAGGTCACTTCGGTCATCCTGGATGATGGTCGCGAACTCAAGGCGGATTTTGTGGTTATCGGCGTGGGCGTAGTCGCCAATCTCGATCTGGCAATGGCCGGCGGCCTGCGTGTCGCGCGCGGGTTGCAAGTGGATAAGCGCCTCTGCACCAGCGATCAGCACATATTTGCCGCTGGAGATGTGGTGGAGACATGGGATATCGTTTCGGGAGATGCCATCGTCAGCGGTATCTGGACCAACGCAGTTACGATGGGTCAAATCGCCGGCGACAATATGGCAGGGGGAAATTCGACCTATGCGGGTGCTTTCAGCCTGCTCAACGCCATGGAACTGGGCGGCCTGCCGGTCATTTCCGTCGGTGAGGTCCACCGCACCACAAGTGCTGATATCGAAGTATTTGCCGAGCGGCATGGATCGAACTACCGCAAACTCGTCTTCCGCGGCGACCGGTTGATCGGTCTGATCCTGGTGGGTCAGATAGAACGAGCTGGCGTGTACCAGACCCTAATCCGCGAGAAAGCCAATGTTTCCACCCTGCGCCGCGAACTGCTCGGCTCCAGGTTCCATTACGGCCATTACATCCTTTTACAACCCAAGAAGATTGACCGCTACGTAATGGCCGGGTAACTGCTATCCCAGACCATAGACCTCCGAGGTTATAAAGACCTTGGAGGTCTTTGAGCGTGTCACCCTGCTCTTCCGCTGCGCCTTCAAGCAATTGTTGGATCAGAAAGGCTGGAATGTGACGGATATCGTCATGGAGCAGCAAACCATCAAACTGCCGTAGTTTCCCACCGCCGCCCCTGTAGGACGGGTTTCCTACCGGCCGTCAGGGCTTTTACATTCTCCCTTGAATGTCATGCTGAGGGGCGTTCTTCCCTGTCACCGCCCGCCACCTGTGCCTGCGTCAGGTGCACTTGCAACCTGCGCAAGTACAGGCAGGCAGGGCAGGTTCGCTCCGAAGCATCTCCGTTGCCGTGCGGGAGCCCCTTCGGTCGCAAAACCTGTCCTGAGCTTGTCGAAGGAAACGCTCCCTCCCTGGCCTAGCCCGCCAGGGCAGGCAGGGTGACACGATAGGTAGGTTTTCGATATTTTGTGAAAGCCCTGTACCCACTTTCCCTGGCAGGTATAGAAACCAGCCCTACGTTATAATAAGCGTAACTTTTCATCTAAATTGGCGTAAATATACATGAGGTATCTTCTCAATAAGTAGGGGAGGATGGGGGATGTGCGGACGGTCGCGAAGCATACCCGAAGGGTGTGAAGCTGCCCGCACATCCCCCGCCCCCAGTTTAGTGAAATGATACTTGATTGGATTATACTGGATGTTTCACAAAATCGTGAGCGTGTGGAGACAAT
>JALHUM010000012.1 GCA_022865905.1 Anaerolineales bacterium
AAAAAACCTTACCCGAAGGAGGCTGAGATGGCAAAGACCGTTCCAGAACCTACGACCGAGAACCTGGCCGAGACCGCGAATTACCTCATCTGGCAGGCAGATGAGCCTGATGGCGAGATCACTTATCACATCGAGCTAAATAACATCACCGTGCACTTTTTCAAAGAAGAGTGGGATGAATTCCTGGAATTGGTGCACAGCTTGTAAGACCTCGGCATGAAACGAAGGAATTCGATCACAGACGTACCCGGCCTGCGCGTGGGAAATGCCCAGGACGACGAGGCGCTGACTGGCTGCACCGTCATCTTGTGCGAAAAGGGCGCGGTTGGCGGGGTGGATCAGCGCGGCGGCGCGCCCGGCACGCGCGAGACCGACCTGCTCAAGCCGGTCAACGCGGTTGAAAAAGTCCATGCTGTGCTGCTAGCGGGCGGCTCGGCCTTTGGGCTGGACGCTGCTAGCGGCGTGATGCGCTACCTGGAAGAAAAGGGAATTGGATTCAACACCGGCGTAGCGCGCGTCCCCATTGTCCCCGCCGCGATTTTATATGATCTAGCCATTGGCCGCGCCGACATCCGCCCGGACCTGGAAATGGGCTACCGCGCCGCGGCTTCCGCCTCGGCTAACGCACCGGCTGAGGGCAACGCCGGTGCGGGGACGGGGGCGACGGTCGGCAAGATCTTCGGCATGGCCGGAGCGATGAAATCCGGTCTGGGCACGGCCAGCATGGAGGTTGGCGGAGGAATCATCGTCGGGGCGATTGTGGCGGTCAACGCCTTCGGGGACGTGGTTGATCCGCAGACGGGTAAAATCCTGGTTGGAGCGCGCTCAACCAAACTTGGCCCCGTCCAACTTGGCTCAGCGGATTATTTTGCCAATACGCTTGCAGTGATGAAAACCCTGGTAGGCCGCGCCATCCTTAAACTGGCGATGAGCTGCAACACCGTCATTGGCGTGGTGGCGACCAATGCCAAGTTCGACAAGGCACAGGCGACCAAAATGGCGCAGATGGCGCAGGACGGGCTGGCGCGCGCCATCCGCCCGGCGCACACCATGCTGGATGGCGATACGATATTTGCCATGGCCACCGGTCAAAAGAAAGCGGATGTATCTATTGTAGGGGCGTATGCGGCGGAGGTGCTGGCGCAAGCCATTGCGCGCGCGGTGAAAATGGCAAAGCCGGCGGGTGGTTTGCCCGCAGCCAGTGAACGGTAATCAGTCATCCGTCATCAGTAAAAAAAACCCTTGTACTAGGCAAGCCGTTTTTTCGTCTGCCATCACTGATAACTGCTTACTGGTGGCTAATCACTAATGTCTCTTGTGATGCCGCCGGCCCTTCAACTCATCCCGCAAGATCAGGCTGAGCACGATGCTGACGGCGCTGACGATCAACGCGCCCAGGAAGGCATTCCACCAGAATGGGTCAGCGATGGTAAGGGAAAGCCCAATGAGGTTGCCGACCCAGGCAGTCAGTGCAAAGAGCAGGGTGTTGATGACTAGCGTGAATAAGCCCAGGGTCAGGATGATGAGCGGACAGGTCAGCAGCTTGAGCAGGGGGCGCAGCAAGGCATTGACCAGCCCGAAGACGAGCGCCAGCAGCACCACGCCGACCCAGTTGCCTGCGTAAACAAGGCCTGGCAGGATGGCGATGGCAGCCCAAAGCGCCACCGCATTGATCCCCCAGCGTATGATAAATCTCATTTCAGCCTCCTTTGTTTTTTCTGACTTCCGAAGTCTGACAGACTTCAGGAGTCTTAAATCTCGAAGTGATTTAAACTTTTTGAATTTCTCATTATGGTTGTCATTCTGCCTGCCCTGGCGGGCTAGGCCAGGGAGCCCCGCAGGGGCGAAGAATCCCCGCCCGCAGGGCGGGAGACCCTTCGCAGAGTTTACCCTGAGCCGAGGAGATTCTTCGCTTCGCTCACACCGTCCCGGTGTCCTTCCGGGAGAATGACAGGCGAAGGGCTCTGGGTGACATTCCAGTATGGAAAACCTTGAATCAGTTCCTCGCTATAGTGATTTACGAGATTCGGGGAGCGGGGTTTCATCCGCCTGCATCCAGATCAGCGTGCGGAGCGGTTCAAAGCCCGCCGCCAGGATCGCTTCTTGAGCCTGACCGGCTGGCAGCTCCAAGGTGAGATTTTTCTGCCAGGAAAGGGTATACCGGGCGTGCAGCAGTAGGGCGGTCAGCGCTCCTTCTCCGCCTTCGAGCAGAGCCGCCGCCCAGAGCCGGTCAGCGTGCCCCACAGATGGCTGCCAGGCCAACACACCCAGCAACTGGCCGCCATCCACGCGGGCAGCCCACTGGCGCGTCTCGTACTCCAGGAAAAAGCGGTAGAGGGAAGGCCCTAGGCCGGGGCGCAACGACAGCCACGGGATCGGCTGGTACCAGGCCAATTCATCTGGATAGAGCTGCCGCATCCAGGCCTCCTGTTGCGGCCAGTCGCGCGCCTGGCGCGATGTGATCGTGATCCCCGCGCCAAGCGGGCCGAGGCTGCGGCCAGGAGCCGCCTGCCACAGCGTGCGCCGGACACGTTCGCGGAACCCCAGGCTGGCATACAGCGCCGCCGCGCCCGGATTGTCTTCGCGGACGTGCAGCCAGGTGGCCTGCGCGTGCCGCTGACGGGCGTGCTGCATGGCGCTCACGGTCAGGGCGCGGCCAATCCCCTTGCGGCGATAATCGGGGCGGACAGCAACGTTGGCGATCAAATAGATCTTTCTCCCTTCGCGCTTGAAAGGCACCAGGCTGACGTTCCCAACCACTTCACGGTTCTCCTCCCAAACGTAACCTGAGAGCGGCATCGAGACCGTATCCATGGCGTTCGCCGCCCAGCGCAAGAAATAGCCGTCATTTCCGGCGCGCCGCATCTGTTGGATATAGCGTTGACCCTCGGCATCCAAGGTACCCGCGAAACAGCTCTCGACCAGGTCCGCTACGACCGGCAGGTCGGTCAGGATGTTGAGCGGGCGCAGTTGCGGGGCTTTGGCAAGGATAGGGGCAGTAATGGCGACCATGCGTTTTATTTATTCCAGGCTACGTAAGCTTCATAAACTTGCTTCTGCGTGGCCCAGGTAATAACACTTTGGTTTGCCAGTATCTGCATCTGCTCGAAGAAATACCGCAGAACTTCATCGTTTTCCGGTACATAGGCATTGGCAGGCAGGTAGACGCACAATTTGGCAATCCGCTTACGGTCGCGGTTCTGGTCCACTTCCAGGATTTTTTGCACCAGCGCGTCCACGTCAGCATTATCAAAAGTATATTCGTCATCATGCAGGATTGGCCCGCCGCCATACTCGCGGCCTTTTTCAGCCATTGCAGAGAACAATCCCAGTTCGCCCGAAGAGATGACGATGACCGGGTTTTCATCGGGCAGGAAATCCTGGGCGTTTGCAACCTCAAAGGGATAAATTCGCTGGTACAAATCCACCGGCGAGTTCAGGTGGAAATGACCGTTGCGGACGAATTCGTCCGTCCATTCCAGGCCGGGGCGATTTTCCATCGGCATGGAGAGGTAGTGCATCGAGACGATGCCATCCAGGTATTTGAACCCGGCCTGGCTGGCGGCCAGCGCCCAGTCATTGACCGAGCCGCCGCCGGAACAGCCCAGGTTGTTTTCCGCGCCAATGAGCGCGTCCACCAGCGACTTATTCTCTGCAAACATGGCCGCAAACTTGCCCACCGCCATGGGCGGCTCGTTGAAGCCAATGTCACAGTGTGTACCGACGCCAAAGCCCCGGTCGCGGATCTCGGCCATGATGTTGAGATTCCACAAAGCATTCGCTCTGGCAAACGGTTTCTCGCTTTCGAAGGTCAGGATAGCGCCGTATTCGTCGGCCAGGTCCATGCCATAGCGTAACTCCTCAACGTGACGGAGGAAAACGCCCTGCTCTTTATCATCGGTGAAACCCTGCTCCATGTGGGTCATAGTGGTCATGTACAGGGGCGTGTCGCCTTGATGGTCGGCGGCAGGCTCCGATGTCCCACCCGCAGACGAGGGACAATCC
>JALHUM010000100.1 GCA_022865905.1 Anaerolineales bacterium
AGGAGAGGTACGCGAGCCCATCGGTGCCAGCAGCATCTTCGATTCCAGCCGCGCCGCACCAGCGGCTGCCCGTATAACGCATCTGACCATACTGGAAGAGGATGTCCCCATTCTCGTAGAGGATCACCTCAAAACGGAAAAGGTCATCGCCGCCGGTGGGGTCTGTCGCGCTGCCTCCCGCAACGTCGTACCACTCGACGACAAAATAGCGTGTGGGTGCAGTCCCGCCGCGCAGAAAATAAACCTGCCCTGTTGGGCCGCTTGCAGACAAATACAGCGGCGCCCAGTAAGGGGCGATGACGTTGTTCGGCTCACCGGGAGCAGGAATTTGAGACTGGTCGGGCCAGCTGCCCGCCTCGGTAAAAGTCAAAAAGCCGGAGGCGGCAATGTGCACCTGGGTGTAGGTGTTCTCGTAATAGCGAAAGGAAAAGCCCAGATCCACTGGTCCGAAATGCTGCCCGCCGCTGGCCCCATTCATCCCGGTGTCCGTGCCCGTTGTGGCATCCATCCAGGCAAAAGGAAGCGTGTCATCCCAGGTGTATCCATAGTCGTCGGGAGCGCTGGCGGCACGCGCGGGTCCTGAGGCGGGTTGGAGTTGCGGCTGCCAATCCGCTGGCGCCGCCCACAGTCCTGAGGCGGTGGGATAGGGGCTATTTTGAAAAACCGGACCCGCCGGCTCTCCCAAAGGAGGTGGCCCATCCTCCAGCGCTGCCTGTGCCCAGGCCGGAGAGCTGCCCATCAAAAGGAGTATGAGCAACATCGGCAAAGAGAGCCACTGCATGCCCTTCCATCTCTGCATTCCAATCTCCTTCATCGTTCTGTATCCGAAAAACCCGTAACCTGGATGCCCGTTGGCGTCCTACGGGGTAGCACCACAGTAAATCGTGGTTATCGTAGGGCGGGTTTCTTACCCGCCATCTACGCCGGCAGGTATGGAAACCTGCCCTACATATGGGGGCATCAAGGATGCCATTCTAGCAACCACGTTTAGGTGCATTGATACCTCTTATGGAATTGCCAGGTTAAACGTGCGCGCCAGAAGCATGGCGATCTCTGCGCGTGTGACACTGTTCTCCGGGCAGTAAAGCAGTGGGTTGGTGCTACAACCACTGGTGATCCCTTCTATGTACAGTTGCTCGATCCAGTTCGCCGCCCAGTAATTCGTCGGCACATCGGCGAAGATCCCTGTGGCTGGTGGCGGGGTGTAACTACTGCCATACCTGGTTCGCAGCAGGAACACCGCTGCCTGTGCCCGCGTGACATCGTCGTCCGGACAATAGAGCAGCGGGCTGGTGCCACATCCATTGGTGATCCCTTCTGTGTAGAGTTGTTCGATCCAGTTCACCGCCCAGTAATTTGTCGGCACATCGGTAAAGAACCCGGCCGCGGCTGGCGGAGTGTACCCGCTGCCGTACTTGGCTCGCAGCAGAAATACCGCCATCTGTGCCCGCGAAGCATTGTTCTCTGGGCAGTAGTTGCCGCTGCCACAGCACATCGTCACACTCGACGCGTACAGTCCTTCGATCCCCTTCCACGCCCAATAAGTGGGAGAGACGTCCCCAAAAGTGGGCACAAAGAGATTTGCGGTCATGGTAGCGCATTCAGCTACCATCTTTGTAGAATTGCAATCGGTAATGTTCGTGACGCTTACGCCGCTCAGGCTGCCACTGTAGAGATTGCCATTGGGGTTGGATGCGGCATTGAAAGTGCGATTGAGCGACGACCCTGGGAATGGGTCACCCGCATCACCCCGGTTTCCACCTACGGTGATGTTCAAACTATTCAGACCATCGGCTTGTTTCAGGTCAACCAGTCGGCGATTCTGGTTTGCATTTGCACTATTGTTAGACACAACACTTTCGTCTATGTGCCAGATGAGCAGTCCACAGCCAGGCAGCCCGACATCGAAGCCAACCTGCTGGCGATTTTCTATCAAATAGTATTCACCGGTTCCCGAATATGACTCGAACACCCAATCTACCCCATTCGGGTTATTCAGAAGCTGATACACAGTAGGATTAGTTTCGACCTGTGGAATGGCCCT
>JALHUM010000101.1 GCA_022865905.1 Anaerolineales bacterium
GGTGATTATTTCAACAAAGCCGAGAGCGACATTCATGGAACTGGCTATGTAGTCAAAAGTCTCGAAGCGGCTCTCTGGAGCTTTTGGATTACAGACACCTTCGAAGCGGCTATTCTTAAGGCTGTCAACTTGGGCGACGATGCTGATACCACTGCTGCCATTTGCGGACAGATTGCGGGGGCACATTATGGTGAGAGCGGTATCCCAAGCCGTTGGTTAGAAAAACTCGCGATGCGAGAGGAAATTGGCAATATAGCTGAACAACTATGTAAATCCGATTCTGCGATTTAGGTGTTACTTCGCTTTTCCCTGCTCGGCGACAGCCTCGGCCGCCTTGCGGACGGCCTCCGCGTCGCCGAGATAGTAGTGTGCAACCGGTCTCAGGTCCGCGGTGAGTTCGTAAACCAGCGGGATGCCGGTCGGGATATTTAGCTCCGGGATTTCCTCGTCCGAGACATCATCCAAATACTTGACCATCGCCCGCATGCTGTTACCGTGCGCCGCGACCAGAACACGCTGGCCGGAATTAACCGCCGGAGCCAGGGTGCTGTGCCAGTACGGCAGGACGCGCGCCATCGTATCTTTCAACGATTCGCACTTCGGCAGTTCGTCCGGTTTCAGCGCGGCATAGCGCCGGTCGAAACGCGGGTGGCGTGGATCGTCCATCTCCAGGGGCGGCGGCGGGACATCGTAACTGCGCCGCCAAATCTTGACCTGCGCTTCGCCGTACTTGCTCGCCATTTCCGCCTTGTTCAAACCCTGCAACGCGCCGTAATGGCGCTCATTGAGCTGCCAGGCATTGACCACCGGCAGCCACTCCAGATTCATTTCTTCCATGACGATCCAGAGCGTCTTTACGGCGCGCTTGAGCACGGAAGTATAGGCAACATCGAAAGTATAGCCGCCCTCACGCAGCAATTGCCCGGCTGAATGCGCCTCGGCGCATCCCTTCTCGGTAAGGCCCACATCCGTCCAGCCTGTAAAACGGTTTTCGAGATTCCAGGTGCTTTGCCCGTGACGTAGCATCACCAGTTTATACTTGGTTTCCATAATTGACTCCACAACCAACCGCCAGGCGCTCGAGCACCTGGCGGTTGGTTTCCTCTATCCAGATTATCGTATCGCCAGTTCGGTTTCAGGGTCGAACAGGTGGAAGTTGTCCATGTTGAAGGCCACCTGCACCTTCTCGCCGATGCGGAAATTCGTGCGCGGGTCAACGCGGGCAATAAAAGTGTTCGGCCCGCTGACCAGGTACAGGAAGATCTCATTACCCATCAACTCCGTCACGTCCACTTTGGCTTCGACGTTCTCGACGTGGATGCCAGGTGGAGTGAAAGCCGGGTTGAAGATGTCTTCGGGGCGGATGCCAAAGACGATCGGGTGATCCACGTAGTTCTGCAGCTTCTTGGAACGGTCTCCTGGAATAGGCACTGCGAAATCACCCGAATCAACCAGCAGCGAATTTCCATCCTTGCGCAGTTTGCCTTTGAAGAAGTTCATCGCCGGAGAGCCAATGAAACCGGCAACGAACATATTCTCCGGCTTGTCGTACAGGTTCTGCGGCGTGTCCAACTGTAGCAGCAAACCCTTGTTGATGACCGCGATGCGGGTGGCCATGGTCATGGCCTCCGTCTGGTCGTGGGTAACATATATGAAGGTGGTTTGCAGGCGGTAATGAAGTTTGCTTAACTCGGAGCGCATGGCTACGCGCAGCTTGGCATCCAGGTTAGAAAGTGGCTCGTCGAAAAGGAAGACTTTCGGCTCGCGGACGATGGCACGCCCGACGGCGACGCGCTGGCGCTGGCCGCCCGAAAGCTGGCGCGGTTTGCGGTTCAGGTATTCGGTGATGCCCAGGATCTCGGCGGCGTCGCCAACCCGGCGCTTGATCTCCTCCTTGGGAGTCTTGCGAAGCTTGAGGCCAAAGGCCAGGTTATCGTACACCGTCAGGTGCGGGTATAGGGCATAGGATTGAAAAACCATGGCAATATCACGGTCTTTGGGCGGCACATCGTTGACGACGCGGTTGCCAATCTTGATCGTGCCTTTGGTGATCTCTTCGAGACCGGCAAGCAGCCGCAGGGCGGTCGTCTTGCCGCAGCCCGAAGGACCGACGAATACCAGGAATTCTTTATCTGCGATCTGCAAGTCCAGATCGTTGACGGCAATAACGTTGCCAAATTCCTTCGTGACGTGATCGTACGTAACTCCAGCCATTTATAACCTCCGTTTCGTGAGAGTATAGTGCTTATATTATAGTACAACTTTGAAAATGCCTCTTGCCCATTTTGCCACCTAATCATAAAATGGAACCATGACCGAAAACGTGACCCCCATCCGCCAGCAATACCTGGAGATCAAACGCCAGTATCCCGACGCCATCCTTTTCTTTCGCTTGGGCGACTTCTACGAAACCTTCGACGAGGATGCCGAGACCGCGGCGCGCGAACTGGACATTGTTCTGACCTCGCGGCCGATCGGCAAAGGCCTGCGTGCCCCGCTGGCCGGCATCCCCTATCACGCCGTGGAGAATTACCTGGCGCGCCTGATCGAGAAGGGCTATCACGTCGCTATTTGCGAACAGGTCGGCGATCAGCCTACCAAGGGCATCTTCCCACGCAAGGTGGTGCGCGTGGTCACGCCCGGCACACTCGTGGAACCCGGCCTGCTGCCCGGCGATGCCAATAACTACCTGACCGCCATCGTCCTGGATCCCGGCGCGAATGCCAGCGTCTCCGACGCTGGCTTTTGCGTCGGGATCGCCTACGTGGACATCACCACCGGTGAATTTGCAGCCACCGAACTGGGATCGGCTGACCTGGCAGCGGAAGGGCGACCACACCCCCATTCGGAGGCAAGCGGGTCGCCCCTATGGGCTGAAATTGCCCGCCTGCGCCCGGCTGAAATCATCCACCCCGATAATGTCATTCTGCCCAATGGCATCGCCGGGCACGTCACGCCATGGACTGCCTGGCGCTTCGAGCCGGGCAAATGCCAGGAAACCCTTTTATCTCATTTCAGCGCCTCTACATTGGAAGGGTTTGGGCTGAAAAACCTGCCGCTGGCTGCGCGCGCGGCGGGCGCCATCATCCAGTATCTCAAAGAGACCGAAAGCGCAGCGCTCAACCTGTTGACGAGCCTGCGCGTCTACAGCCTGAACGAATTCATGACCCTGGACGCCGCCACGCGCCGCAACCTGGAACTAACAGAAACATTGCGCGGCGAGAGCAAAGGCTCGCTGCTCGGCGTGCTCGACCATACCGTCACGCCGATGGGCAAACGCTTGCTGCGCCAATGGGTCAACCAGCCGCTGCTGGATGTCCGTCGCATCCGCCTGCGGCAGGATGGGGTCGAGTTCTTCTTCAAGAACTCGATGAAGCGCGCCGAGTTACGCGCCGCGTTGAAGCCGCTGGCCGACCTGGAACGCCTGACCAACCGCATCCTCTCCGGCCACGCCCAGCCGCGCGATCTGGTGGCGATGAGGGAGACGCTCCAGCGAATTCCAGCAATTCAAAATTTATTCGTTTCTCTCGGCGGGGGTCAGCCCCATCGAGAGCAGGAAGAAACACCTCTCCCGCTGCAAAGTCTCGACCCGTGCTCCGAAGAACTTCAACTTCTACATGCTTCCATTGCTGACGACCCGCCCGCCACGCTGCAAAACACTGGCATCCTCCGCCTCGGCTATTCCGCCGAACTGGATGGGGTCATCGAAGCCTCCCGTCACGCCCGCGAATGGATCAACAACCTGGAAAACGTCGAGCGCCAGCGCACCGGCATCAAATCCCTGAAAGTGGGCTACAACAAGGTATTTGGGTATTACCTCGAGATCTCTCACGGACAGGCTGCCAAAGCGCCCCAGGATTACATCCGCAAGCAGACGCTGGTCAACGCCGAACGCTACATCACACCGGAGATGAAGGAATACGAGACTCTGGTGCTGAACGCCGAGGAACGCATCCGCGAGATAGAACTGCGACTGTTCCGCGAGGTCTGCGCGACGCTAGCAAAGTCCACTGCGCGCTTGCTGGACACGGCGCGTGCGCTGGCCGACCTGGACGTTCGCGCCGCCCTGGCCGAGGCGGCCGCACTGGGGAACTACTGCCGGCCCGAGGTCCGGGAAGATGACATGCTGGACATCCGTGAAGGCCGCCATCCGGTCGTCGAGCAGACATTGCAAGGCGAGCGTTTCGTCCCCAACGATGTCACCTTCGAAAAGGGCGAGATCGTGCGCGTCATCACCGGGCCGAACATGTCGGGCAAGTCCACGTACCTGCGGCAGGCGGCGCTGATCGTGCTAATGGCGCAGATAGGCTCCTTCGTCCCGGCGGTTTCCGCAAAGATCGGCCTGGTGGATCGCATCTTCACCCGCATCGGCGCCCAGGACGAAATCCAC
>JALHUM010000102.1 GCA_022865905.1 Anaerolineales bacterium
ACCGTATCTATCTCAACTTGAGTCGGGTAAGCGGAAAGGTTCTACAGGAGTGCTGACTGCTATCGCAAAGACACTGAAGTTGTCTTTAGATGATATTGTCGCCTCGTAACCAAAAGCGACGCCCATCAGGGCGTCGCTGCTTTTCCAGTCCATATTCTCCCCGCCTGGATAATGGTTCTATCCGGCACATCGGCCAGGATGACCGCCCCGTTGCCGATGCGCACGCCATTACCAATCCGAATACCAATCGCCGTCGTCACCCCCATGCCGACCAGCGTCCGCTCGCCGACGTGGACAAGACCGGCCAGCAAGGCTCCCGGCGCGATGTGACTGTACGCGCCGATCTCGCAATCGTGCGAGACCACCGCGCTGGTGTTGACCATGCAGCGCGGTTGAATTACCACCGACGAGCCGACATAGGCATTGGCGAAGACCTGCGCCCCGGCACCAATGACCGCGCTCGGCTCGACCGTCGCGCTCGGATGCCTCAGAACGGGGAACGAAAAGCCGCTGCTTTCTAGCAGCTCGAAGATCTTGACGCGGTTTCGAATATCGAGGATCCCGCCGACTCCATTGGCCGCCAGCCGCAATCCCTGCCCGGCAAGCGCTGGCAGGATGTCGCACCTGCCCAGCACAGAGAAGCCTAAAACCTGCGTCCCGGCCGGGATGCCATCGTCCACGATGCCGGCAATTTGATAGCCGCCCATCGCCAGGACCATTTCCATCACGGATTTGGCGTGCCCGCCGCCTCCATAGATCAGGATGGATTTCTCGAGGTCAAGGCCCTCCAGCGCAGGTGCAGGGAGGCTGACCTTACCAGCCACTTCGCGGATCACGGACTCGGTCACCAGGCGGTCGGAAGGTAGCGCGGCTAGGTCAATCCCCAGGCGTTCGGCCAGCTCTCGCGCCGGCTTGGTAATGCGTAATTCTGTAGGGGCGAGGCTTGTCCCCACCCCAAGGCGACGATGAACGTCGCCCCTACCCACATTCTCAACCGGCTCTTCCGCCGTCTCGGTGATGACTGCCAACCGGTCGCCTACCGCGAGAATGTCGCCTTCTCGCGCCAAAATGCGAATAAAGCCGGATTCGGGAGACTCTACCTCGGCAGCCGCTTTGGTCGTCTCCAGGGTGAAAAGCGGCGATCCTTTTTCGACAGCCTGGCCGTCTTTGACGTGGATGCCGACCAGCCGCGCCTCAGGCTCGTTCGCGTTCAAAAGAGGGACAAGGATTTCGGATTTGATCATAATTCTTCTTTCATGTTGTCATTCTGCCTGCCCTGGCGGGCTAGGCCAGGGAGCGATCAAATGGAGCGGGGATTGGCTAACATAGAGGGTTTACTTTCATATGTGTCATTCTTAGCGACCGACGGGAGCGAAGAATCTCAGATTTTCACCCAATATCGGAGATTCTTCGTCGCTTCGCTCCTCACGCCGTCCCGGTGTCCTTCCGGGAGAATGACAGGTGGTTATTATGTGTACCAATCTTAGCTTAAAAATTTCTGCTCCGAATTCATGTTTTCAATCAAGGCTATCTTCATTGCCCGGCCAGAGCCAGCCTTTGATTTGTTTCTCTCTCGCGATTGCTACGCTAATGTCATCACCTGCCTCGTAATAAACCAGTTTCGTAATATTGTATTTGCTGGTAAAACCAGGCAGAAGTTTGTGTTTATGTTCGTAAACGCGGCGTTCCAGGTTATTTGTCACGCCAGTATAAAGCGTGCGAGACTTATTTGTCATGATGTAGACATAATACTCTTTGTTCATAACCTGTCACCCTGAGCAATGCGAAGGGTCTCAGATAACATGAGCAAGGTTGTTATAAGCGCTAACAGACCAACTCCAGGGCAGCTTTTTTTATATCTTCCACCGACGGCAGGATGGCTTCCTCCAGTGGTTTGGAATTGGCAATTGGCAAGTCGAGGGCGGCCACGCGCCGCAGGGAGTAACGACTCCGCGAAGCGCCCCCGTGGGGAAAGTCATTACTACTTTCAGCGACGCGGGCCAGGATTTCCGCGCCCCAACCTAGGGTCAGGCCGCCTTCCTCGACGGTCAGCAGGCGATGAGTGCGTAAGAGCGAATCGAGCAACGGATCGAGCACGAAGGGGCTGATCTGCGAAAATAGCACGATCTCGCAGAATATCTCGCGTTCCATCAACAGCTCGAGCGCTGCCTGGCGGACAAGCTCGAAGTTGTAGCCGTAGCAGGCCAGGGTAAGGTGGGGTTTTTCGGTGTAATGGTAGCCTGCAATCGGGCTACCATAATTCGTAAAACGTAAAACGTAAGAGGGATAGCTCTCACCGCA
>JALHUM010000103.1 GCA_022865905.1 Anaerolineales bacterium
CGTAAACCTTATCGCCCTCCAGCAATTCCTGTAATTGCCCCTCGCGCTCGATGCCCCGGTCTTCACAGATGCGCAGGAAAACGATCCGGTCAATCGTCATTTGCACGGCGTAATTCAATTCGCGCACCTGCAGGTCTGGGTTGCGCAGGGCAATATTACGCGCCAGCAGGTCGCGCCACCCTTCGATCTCTTCCAGGAAGGCGTCATCTACTTCTTTTGTGCCCTTCCTGCCCTTGAGTCCCTCGGCGTATTGGTCGAACGATCCTTTGAGAACCGCCTCCCGTGAAAAGATAGCCGCGATCTCATCCCATTTTGTCAGGTAATCTTTATAATTCAGCAGCAGCACCCGCCCGGTCGCGGCGCTGTCGCTTTTATCCGGTTTGCTCCGGCTTTCGTAAACCGCGAATTCCTCGAAATCGGTTAATACGCTCAATGACAATGTGGCCGACCAGGCATACCGTCTCAACTGGAAAGCTGGATAGATATCATATTCAATATTGACTGCCGGTTTCTTGGCTTCCACAAAGAACTTGCGCGTTCCCCCGATCCGGAAAGAGTAATCAGGGGCTTTGGTTGCGCCTTCCACTTCCAGCGAATCTTCGTGAATGACATCTTTATAGGCTTCGGCATATCCTTGCTTATTGAATACATCCCATCCTAAAGTCTCGAAAAACGGATCCAGGAACTCGCGCCGCAACTGCGTTTCGTTATACTTCCCGGCGCGATAAGAATCCCGGTGTTCATCGAATCTTTCTACCAGTTGGCGGATACTGTCAGGTACGCTCATTCGCCCTCATCTTTTTCTTGGCTGAGGATCTCACGCCCAATTATAGTCCACTCCCATCTCCCCAAAAACCTCAATCCACAACAGCATCCCCTTTGGGGATCCTCAATTCCACTTTTTGTCTTCATGACTTTAAAGTAATTCTCTTCTCCCTCTTGACTTAATAGAACAATTGTTCTATAATATAACCAGGCACGGGAAGGCTTTTCCTTCCCGTTTTTTTGTTTAAAGCCTTCCCGTGTCAACCTCATGCGCAGCAACCAGGCAGAACACCCTATGACAACCGACCAGCCTCCCTCAACCATCCCGGAACTCTGGTACCGCCTCGACAAGCGCCTTGCGCTGATGGAGGCTGCCCAGGCTGAACATCTGAAGTCGCATACCGAGATTGATAAGACGTTCGATGATCATGAGCAACGCCTGCGCGCGGGCATGACATTGGCCGGAATCCTGACCGGCACCGGTGGATTTCTCGCCCTGATCGCATTGATCAAGTCTTTTTTCGTCCCATGATGGTAGCTGCTCAAATAGCACAGTGGAGGCAGCTACCATGACCACTCGCAAAGGCGGCGCCCAGCCTGGTAATAAGAATGCTTTCAAGCATGGTATCTATGCCAAACGCTTCACCCCCGAGGATGCCGGTGTCCTCGTTCAGATGGGAAAAGAACTCGACGGAGAGATCGCCCTTCTTCGCGTTCATATCAACGGCCTGGCTTTAAAACTGGAAGGCACCCATTATGGTAAGGCAGCCTTGAGCCAGCTTTATTGCATGGGTGACTTGATCATGAAAGTTGCCAACATCGTCCGTATACAGGCATGGTTGACGGGCCGGATCACCACCACCACCCGAAACGCCGTTACTGCAATATTCATGGACCACCCAAAATGGGAGAAGGTTCAACAATGACCGAACCAGAACGTTCTATCACCAATTTTCGTCACTCGCTGGGCAGCCTGGATATTTTTTCAAAAGCAGGCGGGATCAAACTACGCAAGTATCAAGTCGCTGCCGGGAATGCCATTGTCAATTCAGTCCAACAAGCCAAAGGCATGACCTTCGTTGTTATTTTCCCCCGTCAATCCGGCAAAGATGAACTCATGGCACACCTGAAAGCTTATCTCATGACCTGCTGCGCCTGGGCAGACGTAGGCATCGTTGAAGTCAATCCAACCTACAAGCCGCAAACGATCAACGCAATCATGCGTCTCGACAACCGCATGACGATGAACAACATCACACAACCACTGTGGGGAAAACGCTCTGATTTCATACGCACTGTTGGATTGTGCCGAACTTCTTTCCTGTCTGGCGATGGCCAGGCTAACGTCGTCGGAGCGACTGCCAGCCTGCTCTTGATCGTCAACGAAGCACAGGACATTCTACCTGGTATCTATGACAAGAAATTCGAACCCATGCGCGCCAGCACCAACGCCACGGCTGTATTTTGCGGAACGGTCTGGACCAGCAACACGCTGCTCGCACGTGAAACGCGCAACGCCCGCTTGCTCGAAGAAAAAGACGGCATCCAGCGAGTATTCCTTTATACGGCAGACGACGTTGGAAGAATAAACAAATCATATGCCCGCTTCGTGGCCGGCGTGATCAGCAAACACGGCCGCGATCATCCTCTTATCAAGACGCAGTATTTTTGCGAAGAGATAGACGCCCAAGCCGGCATGTTCAATCCCACCCGCCGCGCCCTGATGACCGGCGACCAGCCCGCCCACGATCGTCCGCTGCCAGGCGTTCCCTGCGCCTTCGTGCTGGATGTGGCTGGCCAAGACGAAGCCCGCATGGCTTTCGATGATAATGCCCCGCTGCAGAACCCGGGCAGGGATAGCGTTTCGCTTACGATCGTGGATCTCGATCTGTCCACTCTCGAAACCCTGCAAGCGCCCACCTACCGCGTTGCCCACCGCCTTCAGTGGACAGGCCAGAATCATCTCACTGTCTTCGGCCAGCTCAAATCCTTGGCTGAAGCCTGGAACCCACTCTACATCGTCATTGACGCCACCGGCGTTGGTGAAGGCTTGTGGGCGCTGCTGGATAAGGTTTTCCCTGGGCGCGTGTTTCCTGTAAAGTTCAGCCGTCCTGAAAAGAGCGACATCGGCTATCGCTTCTTGGGTATCATCGAGACCGGCCGCTTTCGGGATTGCTGTCTTACCGATCAGGTGCGCGCTCAATATGACGCCTGCCAATCCGAAATCCTCATCGGCCCCACCAAGACCATGCGCTGGGGCGTGCCCGAAAGCGCACGCGGCCCCTCAGGTGAATTGATCCACGATGATTACTTGCTCGCCGATGCTTTGATTGCCGTCCTGGATCGTATGCCCTGGGTTGCTCAAACTGCGGTCGAAGTGGACGAAGGCTTTGATCCACTAGAGAGTGTCACATGACAAACCGATTAGGTGCTTCGCAGAAAATCATACAGACTTCGCTCGCCGTCAAAGAGACCGAGAACACCATTACCCTCGGCTCCGCTGCCTGGGATAGCAATTTCAGGGATCGTCTTTCCTATGACCGTAAGAAGATACTCGACCAGGCGATCAATGCCTGGCGCTCTAACCCCATAGCGCGCCGCATCATCCAACTCACCACCGAGTTTGTCATCGGCGATGGTCTGGCTTTCCAAACAAC
>JALHUM010000013.1 GCA_022865905.1 Anaerolineales bacterium
CGAGCCCCTCCGCGCCCACAGAAACGGGACCTTCGGGTCTCGTTTTCGCGTCACATGGATGTCCCCGCAGGGGGATCCTAAGGTCGGGGGTTCGAGTGCTGCGCGCAGCGTCCCCGAAGGGGGATCCGCGCCCACAGAAACGGGACCTTCGAGTCTCGTTTTCGCGTCACATTGAAGTCCCCGCAGGGGGATCCTAAGGTCGGGGGTTCGAGCGCTGCGCGTATCATCCCCGCAGGGGATACCTGCCAAGACTACCGCAGGAAGGCGAGTCGATCGCGAACGCGCAGGATGAAGTCTCCGGGGCGCAGCACGGTGATATCCGCGTGACCGGGCTGAAAATGACGAATATTGAAGGTGGTCAACCAGGGGCAGCCAGCCTGCAGGGCAGCCACCAGGATGGGCAGATCCTGTGGTTCGGCCAGTCCCTGATGGGGACGCAGGTCTTCCGCTGCAGGATTCGGGATGATCTCGAGGCAGCGGCTGACCAGATGGCGGAAGGCGGGGAGCGCCGCTGGCAGTTTGTCCCCCAGGTTGCGTTCGGCTTCGGTGATGACCTGTTGGGAAGCGACCGCTTCGATCAGGGTGATTTCTGCCAGGCGCAACACCAGCAGACTGGCGTCCTGTTCACCCGGCGAGGCCGCACCCGCAAAGAGCACATCAGCATCCACGAACACGCGCGGCTTAGGCTGGCTGGTCAGACTCATACTCTTCCTGGTAATAGCGTGCGCGCTGTTCGCGCACTCCTTGCAGCAATTCCTCCGTGCTTATCCCGGCCTCCAATCGGGCGCGCTCGATCTCGCGCGCCAGTTCGGGAACCAGCGGCGTCATCGGGGTCAGCACGAAAATGCCATCCAAGTCCACCAGGTGAAAAGTATTGCCCTCCTGGATTGCGTACTTCTCCCTCAGTTCGAAGGGCAGGGTGAGCACGCCCCTTTTGCGTACCTGGATCATAGCTTCCATTGGGTAACTCCTCGACCTCGCGAGAATATCTGCACATGCAGATTTTCTGTATTATAACACACTGTGCGGAAATGCCCCCTTCGGGGGTGCTGCGCGAGAATCCCGCCCTACACCTCTTGCAATCGTAAGAACGCTACCACCACCTGCGGGTCGAAGTGTTGGCCGGACTGCTCGCGGATGTATTCCAGGGCTTTCGCCTTCGACCAGGCCTTGCGGTAGGGACGGCCGGAGGTCAAGGCATCGTACACGTCCACCACAGCGAAGATGCGCGCCGCCAGCGGGATCTGCTCGCCTTTCAGCCCGCGCGGGTAGCCCGTGCCGTCCCATTTCTCGTGATGGGAGTAGGGAATTTCCAGCGCGGGTTTTAAGAACACAATTGGCCCGATCATTTCGTGGGCATAGAATGGGTGCAGATGGATGGTCACCCACTCCTCAGCCGTTAGTTCACCTTGTTTGTGCAGGATACTTTCTTGCACCTTTAGATTCCCGACGTCGTGTAATAAAGCACCTCGCCTAATGTGTACCAACTCTTTATTGTTCACCCCTAGAGCCTTTGCCAGACTTAATGCCATTTCTGTGACGCGCTGGGTGTGCTCCTTTGCCTCTTTATCCCGCCATTCTAGAGCAGTTGACACGGCCTCAAGTGTGGCATCGTAAGCCAGGATGAGTTCTGAATAAGTAAAATTGAGTTTATGGGTGAGTTGTGAAATCTCCCTATTTCTCATTTGCAAGCTCCTTCAAAAAGACTTTTACAACCTCAGGATCAAAATGGCATCCAGCTTGTTCGCCAATATGGCTGATGGTTTTTTCACGCGTCCAGGCTCTCCGGTACGGCCGATCAGAAATCAGCGCGTCGTATACATCCACCACGGCGAAGATACGGGCCGATAATGGAATCTCCTCGCCTTTCAGCCCGCGCGGGTAACCCGTGCCATCCCATTTTTCGTGATGGCAATATGGAACATCCAGCGCGGGTTTCAAGTAGGTGATGGGTGCCAACATGTCAAACGCCAACTGCGGGTGCTGACGCATGAGTACCCATTCTTCATCGGTGAGTTTGTCCGGCTTGAGCAGAATGCTATCTGGCACGCCCATCTTGCCGATGTCGTGCAAAAGCGCGCCGCGGCGGACGTGAACCAGTTCGGCCTCGCCGATGCCCAGCGACCGCGCCAGCTGCATGGTCATCTCGGTGACACGCAGGGAGTGTCCCTCCGTCTCTTTGTCGCGCAAGTCGAGGGCGGCTGACCAGCCCTCGATGGTGGCGTCGTAGGCCACCACCAGGTCGGCGGTGGAGCGCTGCAAGGAATCGAAGAGTTGCGTGTTGTCAATGGCGATGGCCGCCTGACCCCCCAGCGTTTCGAGGAAGTTCAACCACGCCGGGTCATCCTCCATGGGACTGCGGTGGAAAACTTCCAGCACGCCTTTCACCTGCCCTTTGGCGATGAGCGGCACGCCGTAATAAGCCACAAAGCCCTCAGCCGAAAAGTAGGGCGAACGTAGAAAATCGGTCTTTCTTCCGCGCAGGTCTGGGATGTAAATGAGTTTCCGTTCCAGCGCGGCGCGCCCGGCATACCCCTCTCCCAACCGCAAGTTGGTACGTTGCAGGGCCTCTGTGCGGAAGCCGCGCCCGGCGGCGTAATCCAGCGTTTGCAGGTGCGGATTGAGTAACAGCACGCTGCCGGCATCCACTTTCAGTTGACTGGTCACCTGCTCCAGCAAGATGCTGAGCGTCATCCGCAAATCCATGCTGGCGGCGATGGCCTGGTCAATATGGTGTAAGGCCCCCAATTGATCGAGTTGGCGTACGGTCTCCTTGTGCAGCAGGGCGCGGTGGAGCGTGCTGGCAGCCTGATCGCCGATGCTGCGGGCCAGGTTGAGTTTTTCCACAGTGAACGGCTCGCGCGCCGCAGCGCGCGCCTCGCCCAACATCAGTAGTCCGAAGGGCTGTTCGCGAACATGGAGCGGGACGATGCACAGGGTTTGGGCAATGCCGAGGAAAAAGGGCGCACACTCGCCCGCTTCCGGGCTGTCGCTTTGCAGCACCAGCGGGGCGTTCCCCTCCAGAACGCGCTGGCAAATGGGATGGGCGGCAAGTGGTTCGCGCTGCCCCACTTGCAGATCGTGGTCGAGCACGCGCACTGGAAAAGCTGCCCGCACGACGAGATCATCCTGCTCTAAGAGCAGAACACGGGCAAAGGTGACATGTGCGCTCTCGACTGCGCGGCGGGTTACCAGATCGAGGATGGCGTTGAAATCATCACTCTCCGACAGCGTGCGCGAGATATCGTAGAGCGCCCCAAGGGTTTCTACCTGCCTCTGGATCTGTTCTTCCGCCTGCTTGCGCTCGGTGATGTCCTGTACAGTACCAAACAACTTTACAATCCGGCCACTCGCATCCTTAACCGGTCGCATCTTTGCTGAGAAGTAAACGCGTCTTTCGCTGGGCAGAGTTGCTTCCAGGTCGTAATCAAAATCCTGCCCTTCTTCGACGGCGCGACGCGCATATTCGTGCAGTATTTGTGCCTGTTCAGGAGAATAATAGGCTGCTTCCTCTTCGGCGGTGGGTGGCTCCAGAACTGGATCGCGCTCGTATAGCCTGTATACCTGGTCGGACCAGGTAATTTTTTGGCTTTCGACGTCATATTCCCAGTTCCCGACCTGTCCTAGTGCTTGAGCCTCCCTTAGACTTGCCTCGCTCTCCTGCAGCGCCTGCTCCACCCGCTTGCGATCGATCGCCTGCGCCACCTGCGTGCCGACAGAGGCGATGAACTCCCTGTCGCGCTCCGAGTAGCAATTCGGATCCTCGTAATTCTGGACCGCGATCACGCCAATCGTCTCGCTGGGCGTCTTGAGAGGCGCTCCCAGCCAGGAAGCCGAGTTGGTGCCAACGAGTTCCACTTCGCCCCGCGCCACCAGTTCATCGAACCGCGCCTGGGTCAGCAGGAGCGGTTCACCCGTGCGGAAGACATACGAGGTTATGCTCTTCTTGAGTTTGGAGGGCGGCATGGGAGGGTCGTACTTGTCCACCGCGAAAACTTCTTCGAACAGGCCGGTGCTTCTATTATGGAAAATGACGAAGAAGTTCTTGGCGTAGATCACTTTGGCGAGCGATTGACGGATCAGTTCGAGAAGTACCTGCAGGCTCTCGGTCGCGGCCACTGCTTGCATGATCTCCAGCAGGGCTTGGCGCTCAGATTCCGCCCGCTTGCGCTCGGTGATGTCTTGAGCCACTCCGCTCTGACCAACAACCTGTCCATCCTTGATCTCAAGGTCAGATAGAAAACTAAACCATTTGACTTTGCCTGCTGTGTCAACGATCCGAAACTCTTGCATGCTAGATAGCTGGCGCGTGTTGGCTTGATTGATGAAGGTGTCGAGTACCTGTTGCCGGTCTTCAGGATGGATGAAATGTAGGTACGACTTTCCAGTGAGTTCTTCGGGACTTGCATAACCTAACGCCCTGGCCGTTGCGTCATTGGCATAGGTAAAATGTCCATTGGCATCCACGCTCACTAACAACGCCTGGGTCCCTTCGACGATTGTGTGTAGCCTGTTTTCGCTCTCGCGCAATGCTTCTTCCGCCTGCTTGCGCTCGGTGATGTCGCGGATAATGCCCCGAAACCCTATCGGTTGACCTGACTTGTTTTTTATTGATGACACAGAGCATTCAACATATCGTTTTGTGTTATCTTTTCTAATAAGCTCCCAGTCGGATCCTTGAGCAGGGACCCCTGTCCTGTAGACTTCGTTGAAGGTGCGGTACAATTTTGGGGCATTCGTTTTATCTGTATAATATCGGTTATTCATGCCCATCATTTCTTCTCGAGAATATCCCAAAAGTCGGCAGACCGACTCATTGAAGAAGGTGAAATTACCGGCAATATCAACCTCAAAATAACCCTCCTCGATGTTCTCAAGGATTGTTCGATACTTCTCCTCACTCTCCCTCAACGCCTCTTCCGCCCGCTTGCGCTTGGTGATGTCCCGGCCGATACCCACCAGCCCTACGACTTTTCCTTGGCCATCTAGTAGCGGTACCTTGGAAGACAATACCCAGACCGGGTTGCCCTGGGAATCGAGCCCGGGTTCTTCACGATTGATGATAGATATTCCGGAATCAATTACCGTCTTGTCAAAAGCCCAGTAATTCTCTGCCAATTCAGGCGGATAAGTATCAAAGTCTGTCTTTCCGATGACATCTTCCATCGTTTTTCCCCCAGACGCTTGCCAGTCTGCAATGTTCGATATGATTTTACGACCTTGAACATCCTTAACGTAAACGCGGTCGGGTAAATTGTCAATCAGCGTCCGCAGGAGGATCCGTTCCTCCTCCAGCTTCTCTTCTATCCGCTTGCGCTCGGTGATGTCGTGAAATATTCCCTGCAACATTTCCCGACCCTGAAGATTCAGGCGATTGGCTTTGATTTCCACATCTCTGATAATGCCGGTACTGGTCACAACTTGCGTTTCCAGGGTCTGCCCTTCTTTATCGTTCAGGTGTTGCCTGAATGTGGGAGAGTACGCTGCCTTGTCGTTTTGTGATGGGTGTAAAGTCTTTTGCGGTTGCCCGATAAGTTCCGCCCGCTCTCTGCCTACTAAAGCCGCTAGCGCCTGGTTGCAATCAATGATGAACCCTGTTTCCGCATCCGCCAGGCAGATCCCGTCCAGGGCTTCGTCAAACAGGATTCTGAAACGTTCCTCGCTTTGCTGCAGCGCATCCCCCGCCCGCTTGCGCTCGGTGATGAAGCGGTTGGTGGCACGCCGGCCGTTGCGAGGATCGCTCTGGACGATCTTTTCGTCAGTTTGTTTTTTCTCCCCTGGCTGAACTTTCGGCTTCCTCTGCCCCCGGTTCTGGCCGCGTTGGGTCTGAGAGGTTTCTTCCAGTGCCGCCCGGCCTTTTGATTTCTTGTTGCTCATGGGGTCACCTCCCTATGCGCAGTGGATTGCATCATCTTCTGGATGGTGGGGATCAGGTCTGTGGTCAGATTATGTTTGGGGATGAAGGCATCCGCGCCGGCCGCAGCATTTGCTTGCCGATAGATCTCACCCGATTGTTCGAAAATATCGTGAGGCATCAGCGTGGTGGTGATGATTTTGACCTCGGGGAGCACCCGGCGAAGCAGGGGGATGACGTCGAAGCCGTGCATTTCCGGCATCTTCAAATCCAGCAGTACAACTTGCGGGTGAAGTTGTTGAGCCAGGTTGATCCCTTGCCTGCCGCTTCTGGCGGTGCCAAGAACTTGGATTTCCCTAGCGTGGTGTTCCACCAGGTACGCTGAAATGGTTTTTAGGAAAATTTCG
The DNA here is from genome assembly GCA_022865905.1 of Anaerolineales bacterium. GTDB lineage: Bacteria > Chloroflexota > Anaerolineae > Anaerolineales > Villigracilaceae > CG2-30-58-95. The sequence continues at coordinate 6,262 of JALHUM010000013.1, forward strand.
TTATCATCAATGATGAGCACGGATACGGGCTTGGGTTTGGCCACGGTTCAGCTCCTGCTGGATCGCCTCAGATCAAAGACAGAAACACAGCCCCTTCCAGCATACCCCTTTCCTGGTTTTGTTCCTATCCGTATGCCTACGGAATTGAACCTGCGTAGTTGTACTGAATTACAAAGATAGTAAAATTGGGGATTTGCGAGCGCTTCGCGCTCGCAAATCCCCAATTTTACCTATTTCCCCCTTCCCTCAGGGAAGGGAGGCAGGCCTGCACTGCCTGCCCTGGCGGGCTAGGCCAGGGAGCGAAGCCGAAGTGGGGGATGGGCGCACCGACGTCAGGAGACGTCGGACTCCGATTTACCTGAATAGATAAGATTCTGTTGCTGTTTCCCAGGCAAAATACCGCGCTCCAGGGCAAAACGGGCCAGATCCACCTGGGAATGGAGTCCCAACCTGCGCATCATGTGGGCTCGATGCGTCTCCACCGTGCGCGAACTGAGCGTAAGCATCTTTGCGATCTCTGCATTGGTGTATCCCTGGGCGGCCAGGTGCAGCACTTCACGCTCGCGCGGGGTCAAGGTTTCCACCACATCCAATTCCCCCGCTTTGGCAGACTGAACGTATCGAATGTAAGCGTCAATGGCTCGCTCAGAGAGGGACGGACTCAGGTAACGTTTCCCTGCGAGCACCTCCCGCACAGCAGCCACCAGATCCTCGGTGGTCGAACCCTTGAGCACGTAGGCGCTGGCGCCGGCGCTCAAAGCCTCGACAACGTAAGCCTCACTGTCGAACATGGAAAGGATCACGATCCGGATGTGCGGAAATCGCCTCTGGATCTGCTGCGCCGCCTGGATGCCGTTCAGGCGCGGCATCATCAGATCCAGGATGATGACATCCGGGGAGAACCGTTTCGCCATTTGAACAGCCTCCAGGCCATCCCCAGCCTCGCCCACCACCTGGAAATCGGGCTCGGATTCCAGCAGGGTTCGCAGTCCCAGGCGCACCACCTGGTGATCATCGGCCAGAACGATTTTCGTCGCGTTCATACTCCCTCCTTGTCTACGTGACTCCCGCCCAACGGCAGCCGGCAGGTGATGAGGGTGCCCTCTCCGGGGGCGGTCTGGACCTCGAGCCGGCCGCCGACCTGCTCGGCGCGTTCCGTCATGCTGAGCAAGCCCATCGAATCCTCGGCTTTCATCGCCTGTTGGAGATTGAAACCCTTGCCTTCATCCTGAACCTGGATCCACATCATGTCAGCCTCCACCTGGAGACGGACGCTGGCCATCTTTACGACTGCGTGACGGACGACGTTGGTGAGCGCCTCCTGGATGATGCGGTAAGCGCTGATCTCGATCTCCGGCGTGACCCGTTTTCGCTTTATGCCGGTATGTTTGAAATCTATCTCGACCCCTGTCTGCGTGGAAAAACGACTGAACAGGGAGATCAAGCCGGGGATCAATCCCAGATCGTCCAGCACCCTGGGGCGCAGTTCGACCGACAGCGCATTGACCTCCGCGATCAGGTTTTTCGTCAGCGCTTGGATTTCGGCGATCTTGCTCTGCATGACGCCATCCAATGCAAGCTGGGAAACGCTATCCAGCGAGATGGTCAGCGCAGTCAGGCTCTGGCCGACTTCGTCGTGTAACTCGCGCGCGATGCGGCGGCGCTCTTCTTCCTGGGTATCCACCAGGCGGCGCGACAGGTGCGCCATGCGCTCGCGGCTCTCGCGCAGCGCTTCCTCCGCCCGCTTGCGCTCAGTGATATCGGTTAGGATACAGTGGGTCTGCTTGAAACCTCCGTGTTCGTCGTATGCAATCCTGCCGACAATAGCAATGATTGCGTGGGCGCCATCTTTCCGTACCGTTTCAACTTCGACTTGGATTTTTCCTGTCGCCATGAACTTGGGGAATCGCTGCTTGAAGGCTTCAACCTCGTGTGGCGCGAGAAAATCACCAAACCACCGCCCGATCACTTCTTCGCGTGAGTACCCCAGGGTATCCAACCACGCTTGATTCACGTCTATGAAACATCCAGCGGCGTCTAAGGATTGGTATCCTAGCGGCGCTTTCTCATAAAGTAGTCTGAAACGCTCTTCGCTCTCCCGCAGCGTCTTCTCCGCCTGCTTGCGCTCGGAGATGTCCAGAGACGCGCAGGTCACGCCGATGATGTTTCCGCTCAGGTCGCGCAATGGTTCGACGGTGAGGTCGTAGAAAAATGCCTGTCCTCTGATGGTGGTCCTGACTTCATCGCGGGCTGTAACGCCGGTTTCCAGAACGCGGCGCTTGATCTCGGTTAGGCGCGCGGTGTCTTCCGCGGGGAGCAGTTCGGCGTCGGTTTTGCCGAGCAATGTCTGTGGGTCGAATCCTGGATGCGGGTTGTAAACCCAGGTATAGCGCAGTTCCCGGTCTTGATTGAAGACGACGATGGGCGAGTTTTCGAGCGCAATGCGGAAGCGTGCCTCGCTCTCGCGCAGCGCCTCCTCCGCCTGCTTGCGTGCGGTGATTTCCTTTTCTAACTGAATACGGGTGGCGCGCTCGGCCTCCAATTCACGGGCATTTTCAATTGCAATGGCTGCCTGGCTGGCGAACATGGTCAGCAATTCCAGGTCGGCCTGGGTGAAGGGCTGCTCCCGCAGCACGTCAATCACGCCAGTCACCCCTCCATGCCAGAGCAGCGGCGCGGCCAGCACAGCCCGAAAGGGCTGCTCTGACTCGAAGGCTTTGGCGTGGCCTTCCCAGGCGCGGTAATCGTCAATCTGCAGCGGCTGGCCGCTGGCGGCCACTTTCCCGGCCGTGCCTTCACCATACCTGAGCACGGTGCCGGTGTAATCGCGGGGCGTCTTGTAACTGACCACACAGGTGCACTCCTGCTTTTCAGCATCGCACAGGTACAGCCCACCGCTCGTACCCTTGAGAAGTCTGGCGGCACGCTGGACGATGGCCTGCAGCAGTTTCGTCAAGTCGCGTTGGGCGGTGATGTCGAGCAGGGTTTTATGTAGTGCGGTCAGTTGGGCAACGCGGGCATTTATTTCCCCCCCTCTCGGCGTGGACTGGAAGATGCCCTCCGCGGCATTTTCGAAGGTGCTGCGATATTTGGCCTCGGCCTGCTGTAGATCATGAAAGGCTTTGGCTTCGATGGTAACTTTGCTGACCTGTGGGGTTTTTGGTTTTCCGCTCATCCCGCTTTCTCTCCTGAACCATTGGATATATTATAGCGCGGCCTCCAGCCGTAACCAAATCGGGTGTCATTGCGAGGCGTTCTTTGCTGCCTGCCCTGCCGTCTCGCACCGGCGTGCCGCCGTTGCTTGCCTGTCCTGGCGGCCAGGCCAGGGCGGCACGAACGGTGGCGGGCTAGGCCAGGGAAGCAATCCCCTCGCTGGCCGGGAGACTGCATCGGCGGGAAAACACCGCCTCGCCGAAGGCCTACTCGGCAGCGACACATTAGCGTGTGTTTGCAACTACGGCTTGACGTACACCGCATAATCGAAGATCTGATAGCCAGGCAGGAAGTCATACTTGCCATCGTTGAGCGCGGCTGTAATGGTGACCGTCGTGACCGCGTGATTCTCGCCGCCTTGCCAATCCGTCATGCCAAGCAGGTAGGCGCGGCATTTCTGTCCATCCGAAGAGTCGTAATCCAGCTTCAGGAAATTATCCATGCCAATATCCTGGCCGTTCAGCTCGAATGTGGCTTTCATCTTGCCCAGGTTGTCATCCAGGGTCGCCTGATCTTTCGCGCACCAACCCCAGGCCCAGATCAAGGGAGTGGATTTGGAAAGCGTGATGGTATACGGGAATGTGGTATCCATCTTGAGCAGGTCTTCAGCGCTGTACTGCTCGCGGGCCTTTTCATCCAAGAGCTTGGTGCTGCTCTGCACAGCCGACTGGGTTTCGTCCGGGGTCATCATCTTTGGCGACGCAGACGGCGTAATGCCCGCGCCGAGCGGCTGCAGGACGGCGCGCTCACCGAATTGCAGAACTACATCCTCAGTGCTGGTGACGTTTTCCAACGTAATGGGTACTTTCACGGTTGGCTGAACGCCGCTGCCTTCCAGGAACAGGCTGCCGTCTGGCAAAGTAGAGCGGCCTGTAGGAATCTGCAACGAGAAGCCTTCCGGCAACATGATCTGGCCGCGCGCCACTTCGGCAAAGGTGCTGGCGGTCGGGTACATGCCGACCACGATCATGCCGGGTACCTGGCTGAAACCATAAGATTCCTCATCACAGGCGCTGTAGCAGGCCGGGCCGACCAGCAAAACCATTTTATCGAAGCTGTACTGCTCGACATTCGGCAGGATCTTATCCCGCACGCCCTCCGGCTCGAATTTGCCGGTCTTTTCGCTGTAGTATTCCATCTGGCCCATGGGGATTTCCTGATCGGTCAGGAAGCCAGCCAGTCCGAGAGGCGCGCCGCCGCTGTTATAGCGCAAATCAATGATGATCCCCAGCACCTCGTTCGCTTGGTAAGTTTCCAGGGCGCGCTGGAACAGGCGGATGATCAGGTTCAGGTCGTCGTAGTTGGAATTGATGAGGAGATAGCCAACGCCCGAATCCAAAATCTTGAACTCCACCGGCAGCATGGGATTCGTATCCACGCCGTAGTAAACTGATGTGCGGCGGAAGGAATCGAGTTCAGCGATGGAGGTGAGAGTGACCGTTTGCGATGTGCCGCCAGGATTTGTGAAGGCGACGGTCGCTTCCGTGCCGGGCACGGCGCGCAGCAAATAGCGCGCCTGCTGGTATCGTATGGCCCAATCGGTTGAGGCTGGCAATGCCCAGGGTTTGACCTCGGCAATGGCATCCTTGATCGGCTTGCCGTTGAACTGGGTCACTTCCGCGCCGATCTGCATCCCGGCTTGGGCGGGCGGCCCGCCTTCGGTCAGGAACACCACGACGACTCGCCCATCGTCCAATTCACGGATGGCAAAGCCGTAACCACCCGCAATGTCTGCGCTGAAAAGCTGGTCCTGTATGTCGCCGCCGCTGAGGCCGACGTGGCCATCCTTGAAGGCCCAGGTGAAATCGCGCAGCGCCAGGTAATAGGCGCTGGCGTCACTGGTCTGCTCCGCCTGTTGGACGCGCGGCTTGATTTCATTGTAGAGGGCGTCCCAGTTGGGCTGCTTGCCCTGGATACCGTTAAAGGCGTAATTGGTGCGGACGAACTCGACCATTTTATCGAAGGCTTCCGTGTAAGAAAGATTCGAGTAGTCTTTGATGGCGACATCTTGCGGCTCGTAGAGCGTCAGGTTTGGTTCTGCTTCTTTCGTGAACGTAAATGGCTTCTGGTCAAGTTCAACAATGCTGTAACCGGCCTGTATCGGGGCGACCGGATCATCAACCGTGAAGAGCTTGCCGTCATCGCCAAAACCGGTCGGGAAAGATTGCTTATCGTCCGGCGCCCAAACGACGAGCTTGCCGCCGATCACTTCCTCGTTATTCTCGGTATCTGTCTTGACAGAAGCCAGATAGCTCGGCCAGCCGTGCGACGGGTCGTCACCTTCCGAGTACGGGCCGCCCGTCAGGTTCGGCCAGTAAGCAACGGCGAAAACTTGCACCCCGGAACCCGTCTTGCCATCCTGGGCCACGTCCGCAATCGTTCCAGTTGGCTTGGCTGGTAATTGCAGGGTATATTCGCCGTGCTGATTCTCCTTATCCATCGCCAGGAAGCCCAGCGTCTGCGAAGAGAGCGGGATTTCCCATTCCAGGTCGCGGGTCACAAACCCGTACATATCTACCAGCGCAACGGCGTGCTCCACGTAGTAATCTGTGACGATGCTGTTGGAGTAATCGAACGAGCCAACGATCTGATATGGCTCGTTCGCTGCCGGAAGCGCCAGTGGGTTGGTTGTCGCTTGCGGCTCGGTGGTTGCCGTGGGTATGAGCGTGCCCAACTGGCAGGCAGCCAGGGACAGGACCGCGACGGCCAGTAGAGAAATAGGTTTAAACGACCTGCTCATGATTTCACCTCTTCCTTGCCAGATTTTCGTCCTATTATAATGCCATTCAAATTACCGTTGGTTTTGCTGCCCTAACGCTTCAGGGCTTTTTAAAAGTCGCGGCTTCCTATACTGTGTCGTTGCGAGACCGGCGTTCTATGCCGGTCGAAGCAATCTCCTCGCCACATTTGGGGATTGCTTCCCTGGCCTAGCCCGCCACCGTTCATGCCGCCCTGGCCTGGCCGCCAGGACAGGCAAGAAACGGCGGCACGCCGGTGCGAGACGGCAGGGCAGGCGGCAAAGGACACCTTACAATGACATAATGTATGGACTTTAAGAAAGCCCTGCCGAGCCGCTTCGAGTGCTCTCGCGGCGATATAATTGAATTGTGGAAAAATATGCTCCCCTGTGGCGCGTTCTAAAAAAAATCCTTATCATGCTCGGCCTGTCACTTCTGATAATAGGCCCGGGCCTCCTGGCTGGCTGGAAAAACCTGCGCCAGGCCGAGCAGGCAATGGGCGAAGGTCGTTTCGCCGCCGCGGCCAGCAATTACAGCGCCGCAGCCCAACGTTTGCCCTGGCAGCCCGCCCTGTGGGAACGCGCCGCTCAGGCTGCCCTGTCCAGCGGCGACCCGCAGGCTGCCATTCCCCTCTTCGAGCGGGCTGAAGAGAAAATGGCTCTTTCGCCCCAAGGCTGGCTTGCCTGGGGGGATGCCTACCAGCAAAGCGGGGACATCGCTTCTGCGCGCGCGACCTGGCAGGCCGGGATTGTGCAGAACAGCCCCTCGGCGGCGTTATTCGCCAGATTGGCTCGAGCCTATCGTCTCCAGGGCGACTACCCGGCCGCGATCACCGCCTGGCGCGCTTTGCTCGATCTGGATGTGGGGGATGCGGACGCGCATTACCAGCTTGGGCTGTTACTGGCCACGACCGCGCCGGAACTGGCCCTGCCCGAACTGATGCAGGCGGCGCGCCTGGACCCGGGTCTGGACGCGACCGTCCAGGGCTTGCGCGCCAGCCTGAACGCGGCTCTCCTGGTGGATAACCGTCCCTACCAACTTCTGATGTCCGGGCGCGCCCTGGCTGCCCTGGGCGAGTGGGAACTGGCGGCTGAAGCCTTTCGCCGCGCCGTTGCAGCCCGGCGCGACTACGCGGAGGCCTGGGCCTGGCTGGGCGAGGCGCGTCAGCACCTGGGCGCGGATGGCCTGCCGGATTTGCAGAGAGCGCTCCTGTTGGATCCGGATTCGCCTGGGGTCAATGCCCTGGTCGGCCTGTACTGGCAGCGGCAGGGACGAGCAGACCAGGCGCTGGCATGTTTCCGAACAACGATGCGCCTTGAGCCGGGAAACGCCGCCTGGCACGTCGCTGCGGCCAGCGCCGCCGAGCAATCCGGTGACCTGGTGGCGGCGCTGGCGTATTACAAGCAGGCAGTCGCCCTCGATCCGCAGGGCGCGGCTTACTGGCGCTCGCTGGCAGCTTTTTGCGCCCGGTACCAGGTCGAGGTGAACGAGACCGGCCTGCCGGCCGCCCGGCGTCTGCTTGCGTTGGCGCCCCAAGACTGGCGCTCGCAGGATGTGATGGGGCAGGTCGCGGAAGCTGCCAGCGACCCATTGAGCGCGGAAAAGTATTACCTGGGTGCTCTGGAATTGGCTCCTGAACAGGCTGCGCCGCATTTCCACCTGGGGGTGTTGTACCTGCAATTGGGCCAGGCGCAATCGGCTTATGACAACCTGGTCAAAACCCAGAGACTCGACCCGGACGGCCCTTATGGCTGGCAGGCGAGGCGATTGCTGGAACGCTATTTCCCTTGATCCTTTTCAAGCAACTCTCTGATAGAATTGACACATTCCATGAACCGACTCCACTGGCTTCTCCCACTGCTGTTGCTTGCCCTGGCCGCTTCCGCCTGCCAGTCCTACCGCATCGCGGACCTGCTGACCAAATCCGGCGATGTGCTCTTCAAAGACGACTTTTCCGATCCCGCCAGCGGCTGGGCGCGGTCAGTCAGCTCCAGCGGCGCGATGGATTACTTCGGCGGCGGTTTCCGCATCTGGGTGGATACCACCGATTACGACCTCTGGTCCACGCCGGGACTGAGCTTCCGCGACGTGCGCATCGAAACGGACGTGTACATGATCGGCGGGCCATTCGAGAACCGCTTCGGCCTGCTCTGCCGTTACCGGGATGCGCGGGATTATTATTTCTTCATAATCAGCAGCGATGGCTATTTCGGCATCGGCAAGTTAATCGGAGGCTTGCGCTCGTTGATCGGCCAGGCCATGATGGCTTACACACCAGCCATCATGCAGGGTGTTGCCATCAACCATCTGCGCGCTGATTGCATCGGCGAGACGCTGACGCTGTACGTCAATGGCCAACCGGTCGGCATGGCGCAGGATGCCGATCTTCCCGATGGCGACGTGGGTCTGCTGGCAGGGACTTTCGACCAGCCCGGCACGGACGCGGTATTTGATAATTTTGTGGTGATAAAACCTTGACAGCAGGTGACTGTTACCTGTAGTGTCGGAATCATGAAAATATTCCTCGATACCATTGGCTGCTGCCTGAACCAGGCGGAGCTCGAGAGCATGGCGCGCCAGTTCCGCGCCTCCGGGCACGAGATCGTCGCGAAGGCAGACGAGGCTGACCTGGCGGTGGTCAACACCTGCACGGTGACTTCGCAGGGTGCCTCGGATTCGCGCGGCAAAATCCGCCAGGCAGCGCGCCGGGGTGCGGACAAGATCGTGGTCACCGGCTGCTGGGCGACGCTCGAACCACAGAGCGCAGCCGCGCTTCCTGGCGTGAGCCGTGTCGTGCCCAATCCACGCAAGGATTTCCTGGTTGCCGATGTCCTCGACCTGCAACCCTCAGCTTTTGACCTCGAACCCATTTCTCGTGAGCCTTTGCCAGGTCTGCGCGCCCGCACGCGCGCCTTTATCAAAGTGCAGGATGGCTGCGATAACCACTGCACTTTTTGCATCACAGCCATCGCACGTGGGCCGGGGCGCGCACGTCCGATAGACGAGGTGATCGCTGAAATTCAATCTGCACTGGATGGCGGGACGAAAGAGGTTGTGCTGACCGGCGTACATCTCAGCTCGTGGGGGCAGGCTATGAATTTACACCTGCGTGACCTGGTCGCCGCCATCCTGAAAGAGACGGATACACCACGCCTGCGCCTGTCTTCACTTGAGCCATGGGATTTGGATGCCGAGTTCTTCGCGCTCTGGGCGGGGGGACCCAGCCCCTACGGGCGGCTGTGCCGCCACCTGCATCTGCCGCTGCAATCAGGATCGGCAAGCGTGCTGCGCCGAATGGCGCGCAAGACGACGCCCGAGTCTTACGCCGTGCTGGTCGAGTTGGCGCGGGCGGCGATACCTGATGTGGCGATCACCACGGATGTCATTGCCGGTTTCCCAGGCGAGACAGAGGCCGAATTCGCCGAGACTCTGGATTTCGTCCGCCGTATGGGTTTTGCGCGCGGGCACGTTTTCACCTATTCGTCGCGCCCGGGTACAGCCGCAGCGCGCATGGATGGGCAGATCAGGCACGAGGTCCGCAAAGAACGCAACGCTGTGCTGCGAGCCGTCTTTGCCGAATCCGAGCGATCCTATCAGCAGAAATTCCTCGGTAAGATAATGTCTGTGCTGTGGGAGTCCACTTCTCGATATGGAGGGAACGGATTGATGGTGGAAGGCCTGACGGATAACTATCTGCGTGTCCGGGCCTATGCTCCCGAGCCGCGCTGGAACCAGGTGGATGCGGTCTGTCTGACCGGTTTGCAGGATGATGGAATGACCGGGAAGTTGATAAATACAGTATAATTATCTTATAAGTAGTTTCGCTTCAAACCTAAACAGCCAAATAGGAGAATAGTATGGACAACAAGGTCGTCAAGATTATCATCGCTCTTTTCATCCCGCCGCTGGCCGTTTACCTGCACGAGGGCAAGGTCACCAAGAATTTCTGGATAAACATTGTGTTATGGTTACTGCTGTTTGGCATTGGCGGGATTATCCACGCGCTGTACATCGTTTTGAAGTAGTCGGCTGTAAAACTTGACTAGTTGACTCGGGCGGACAGATGGTTCGCCCGAGTATTTATTAAGTAAACAGAAAGCGTTTGGTAACATGCTGCCATCTTGGAACTGACCTTCTTTAACAATATGGAAATTTGGGTATGTTTTTGTGCCAAGTGTCACTATGGCAAATTACTTACCCCTTGTATAATGGGATTAAATTTGGATTCGGAGGAGACAATGACCGCTCAAATCATTGATGGAAAACTGATTGCCCAGCAGGTGCGCGATAACGTCGCGGCCGAAGTGGCGAAGCGCACCGCGGCTGGCAAACCCAGACCCGGCCTGGCGACGGTGCTGGTCGGCGACCGCGTCGACTCGGCCACTTACGTGGCTTCCAAGCAAAAGGCCTGCCAGGAATTGGGCATGGATTCGTTCCACAACCAACTGCCTGGCGATGCCACGCAGGAACAGGTCGAGGATTTGGTGAAACGCTTGAATGCCGACCCGAAGGTCAACGGCATTCTAGTGCAGTTGCCGCTGCCCTCGCACCTGAATGAGGAGCGCGTCCTGCAATTGATCAACATCGAAAAGGACGTGGACGGCTTCTCGCCGATCAATATTGGCCGCCTGGCGCAGAAGGGACGCGAACCGCTCTTCGTCCCTTGTACTCCCTTCGGCTGCATTTACCTGTTGGAACAGGCCGGGGTCAAGATCGAAGGGGCGAACGCGGTCGTGTTGGGACGCTCGAACATCGTCGGCATGCCCGCCGCGCTCGTGTTGATTGGCAAGAACGCCACCGTAACCGTCTGCCACTCACGCACGCGCGACCTGCCCGCCGTCGTCCGCCAGGCGGATATCCTCATCGCCGCCATCGGCAAGATGGAGATGGTGCGCGGCGACTGGATCAAGCCCGGGGCTGCGGTCATTGACGTGGGCATCAACTCCAAGCCGGATGCCACCAAGAAGAGCGGCTACCGGCTGGTTGGCGACGTGTGCTTCGAAGAGGCAAAGGAAGTGGCTGGATTTATCACCCCCGTCCCTGGCGGCGTCGGCCCGATGACGATTGCTATGTTGATGCGCAATACGCTGAGGGCGGCAGAGATCCAAAATCCGTAGTAACCAGTGATCGATTATCAGTAATCAGTCCCGCCCTGCCTGCCCTGGCGGGCTAGGCCAGGGAGCGCAAGGCAAAGGGGGAGGGACTCTTTATTTGTGATGACTTTCAGCCAGCCTCGCTATTCCACTGGCGATATTCTCTACGATGGCATCCGGGACGCCATCCGCGGCTTTGGATTGCAGGCGCAGGTCAATCTGGTCGTTGACATAATCCACAACCAGGAATAAGCCCTCCGGTGTGTAGGCGATTTCCGTCGAGAAGATGGATAGCTTGCTGATGTCGGCGATGCGATGTGTGATCTCTCGCAGCGTGCTCAGGCAGAACTCGACCTCTTCGGCGGGTGAGGCTGGCGTATAAACATGGCTATCGGGATCCCACCAGCATGGATAGGCCTGCTCGGTGCAGTACAGCACGCGGTACCAGGCCGGGCGCGACCCCAACCGTTGGGTGCGAACGTGCGCCTGCAAGAGGTACTTTTCATCGGGATATCGCTGGCGGGTTGCCAGTGCTTGCTCCAGCGATGCAGCTTCCAGCACAACGCCCTCTCCGCCGCCGCCGCGCGCCGGCTTGATGACGAAAGGATTTCCCAACGGGTTGAGATTCGGCGGTGGGATTTTGGGTTTCTCGGCGTATGGAGGCAGGATGATGGTGTGGGGCGTGTACAGGCCGTGGGCGATGAACTCCAGGTGCATGGTGGCCTTGTCCTCTGACCAGAGGGAGCATTCGCGCGGGTTAATGCGGTAGGCGTTGTGGGTGAATGCCCAGGCCTCGACCGGGAGAAAGCGTTCGTCAACCTCCGAGGCGCGGTCGAGGAGAGCGGCGAAGGTAGTTGCGCCGTTGTTTAATTGAATCAGGCTCGCAGCCAGGTTATCCGGCCTTATCTGAAGCAGGGACAGTCCATGCGCCTGGCAGGCCGTCTCGAGCAGGCGCACAAAATCGGCGTCGTATTCCCAGTTCCAGGTCAGGCACAGGTCGTAGTGGGGCATTGGGATTGTTTTCGGGCAGTTCTAACTTTCTTCCTGTGCCTCGCGCATGTGTGGGAACAATAGCACATCGCGGATATTGTGTTTATCGGTGAGCAGCATCGCCAGCCGATCCACGCCCATGCCGAAACCGCCGTTTGGAGGCATACCGTAACGCATGGCGCGCAGGTAATCCTCGTCCATAGGGTGACGCTCCTCGTCCTCCTCGGTGTAAGCGCGGCCCATCTCCAGGAAACGGGCTTCCTGGTCGAGTGGGTCGTTGAGTTCGGTGAAGGCGTTGCAGAGTTCGAATCCGGCCACATAAGCCTCGAAGCGTTCCACCGTCAGCGGATCGCCGGGCTTGGATTTGGCCAGCGGTGAAATGTCGCGCGGGTAATCGTACAGGAAAGTCGGTTGGATCAGGGTCGGTTCCAGGAACTCGCTGAGCATGAAGTCAATCAACTTGCCGCGCGTGGCCTGTGGATCGGGCATTTTCCCGGCTTTCTTCAGCGCTCCAAACAGGGATTCGGCAGTGGGGTGGGCTGCGATGTTTATGCCGCAGGTATCTTCCAGTCCCTGGCGCATTTCCAGCCTCCGCCAGGGTGGGGTGAAATCCAACTCGTGGCTCTGGTATGTCACCTTGGGTGTGCCCAGCACCTTCTCGGCCACGTAGGTGACCATCTGCTCGGTCAGCTCCATCACCTGGAGATAATCAGCGTATGCCCAGTAGAATTCGAGCTGGGTGAACTCCGGGTGGTGCTTGTACGAGACGCCCTCGTTGCGGAAGTCGCGCCCGATCTCGTAAACTTTTTCCAGGTTGCCAACCAGCAGGCGTTTGAGGTACAACTCGAAAGAGATACGCAGGTACAGATCCTGTTTGAGTTGGTTGTGATGGGTGACGAACGGCCTGGCTGCCGCGCCGCCGTAAATGGGTTGCAGCATGGGTGTCTCGACTTCCAGGAAGCCGCGTCCATCCAGGAATTCGCGCAGGGCGCGGATGATGGCCGCCCGCGTGCGGAATACCTGCCGCACCTCCGGGTTGACTGCCAGATCTGCGTAACGTTGGCGGGCGCGTAGTTCCGGATCCTCCAGCGCGGCGTGACGGACAACCTGTCCATCTGCGGTGGTCTCATCTTTGGCGGCGGGGAGCGGCGAAACAGCCTTGGCCAGCATCTTGAAATCCTGGACGTGCAACGTCACCTCGCCGGTGCGGGTGCGGAACATAAAGCCAGAGGTCTGGACGAAATCGCCCAGGTCGAAAGTGCGGTTGAAAAGGTCGAGTTTGTCTTCGCCGAGATCGTTGGCGCGGAAGAAAAGCTGGATGCGCCCGTCGCCGTCCTCGATGTGGGCAAAGGTGATCTTGCCCATCGGGCGGATGGCGCGCAGGCGTCCCGCCAGCGTGACTTTCACTTCGGGGGGCGCGGGCTCCTTCTCGGCCTTCTCAAAGGCGGTGATAGCCTGGAGGCTGGTATGAGTCCGCCTGGCGCGGGTGGGATAAGGCTCGAGGCCTTCCTTGCGCAGTTCTTCGATTTTCTCGAGCCGGATTTTTTCGAGGGAAGTGTATTCTGGCATGGTGAAACCTTTCTGGCTGTATTTTACAACAAAAAAGCCCCACGCTTCCCAGAAGAAAGCGCGGGGCATGAAGACTCGGCGGCCCCAGGCTCAACCGATCTTGACGATGCGAACTTTGTAGGTCCCACCGGGTGCTTCTACCTGAACTTCATCACCAGCGCGGTGATTCAAGATAGCTCTGCCGATGGGCGATTCGTTAGATATGCGTCCCTCGCGTGGATTGGCTTCCGCTGCGCCGACGATGGTGTATTTCTCTGGCTTGGAACCATCTTCTTGAATGGTCACGGTCGAACCGACCTGGACATTGTCAGCTTTCTCTTTCCCGGAATCCTCGATCACGCGTGCCGATGCCAGGATGACTTCGAGTTCCTGGATGC
>JALHUM010000014.1 GCA_022865905.1 Anaerolineales bacterium
CTATGACCGCCAGGCTGCCGAAGAATGAAGTTCTTTCCCGAGTTTTCCTTTCATCAGCCTGGCAAGAAGCCAGGCTGCACTGCTTCTAGCACTGGGGGCTGGCTCGAAAGGAAAACGAAATGTCAAAGACACTTTTCCGCCTCGCTACAATCACAGCCATCCTCTTGACGGTAATGGGCAGCCATACCACTGCGCAAGCTGCCTCCTCGCCAGTCTTGGGCACGAGCAAGATCATCAATCTGGCATACTTCTACAAGCCTCCCGAAGACAGCGATGCGCCCACATTGGCTCACAACTTCAGCACATTCATCCTGACCCGAGCAGATGAAGCCTTCCGCGATCAATTGATCGCCAGCGGCGTACAGGCTCCGATCCTGCAATATGTCAGCTTTGATGATATCATGGATCCGGGTTCATGCACCGCTCAACCCTACAGAAACCAAGTTGCTTACAAGATCGGGGATTTCTGCACCATCAGCCAGGATCACCCGGATTGGTTCCTGTTGAATGCCGACGGCAGCCGCATCAAAGTGGATGGAAAGTACTTCCTGATGGATCCGGGCAACCAGGAATGGCGCGCGTTCTGGTTGAGCCGCACCCAGGAGAGCCAGGAACAGCTTGGCTGGTACGGTGTTTTCCTGGATAACGTCGAAGGTAGTCTCAGCAAGGTTTACAGCCTGGGCGGCAACCCAGCCAATTATCCCAACGATGCCAGCTATCAGGTTGCCATCCAGGGTTTCCTGCAATACATCTACACCAGCTACTTCCAGCCGCAGGGTCGCCCCCTACTGGCGAACATCATCTCTCTGCCCGATGCGGCCACCTGGTTCAATTACCTCCAGTACCTCGACGGCGCAATGGACGAGGCCTGGGCGGTTGACTGGCACACCGGCTACAACAGCGTCTCTGAGTGGAACGCTGAACTAGCTATTGCCGAACAGACCCAGAACAATGGCAAGTACGCCATCCTGATCTCGCAGGGCGATCAATCGAACACCAATCGCCAGGGTTTCGCCTTCGCCTCCTACCTGCTGATCAGTAGCGGAAGAGCGGCTTTCCGCTACACCAATTACGATAACTACGGAAGAACCTGGCTGTATCCCAACTACGATATTGATCTCGGCAGCCCGCTTGGCTCACGTTACGCCCAGGGCAACCTCTGGAAGCGTGACTTCACCAATGGCTCGGTGACTGTAGACCCGGCCAATCACACGGCGCAAATCTCGACCACGCCTGCTGAACCTAATTCTACTTTTACTGACGTTCCACTTGATCATCCGCTCTACGCCTCTATCAAAACTATATATAATGCTGGAATTACGTCTGGCTGCAGCACCAATCCGCTGATGTTCTGCCCGGAAAGGAACGTTAACCGCGCTGAGATGGCGGTTTTCCTGCTGAGGAGCAAGTACGGCAATAACTACACTCCGCCGGCAGCAACTGGCATCTTTGCCGACGTGCCAATGACCTATTGGGCTGTCAACTGGATCGAGCAGCTATATAACGAAGGCATCACAAGTGGTTGCGGGACCTCTCCGCTTGTTTACTGCCCTGAATACCCAGCCACGCGCGCCCAGATGGCGGTCTTTCTACTTCGCGCCGAGCACGGGTTTACGTACTCTCCGCCCGCTGCGAATGGGACGATTTTTGGCGATGTGCCAGTGGATTATTGGGCTAAGAGCTGGATCGAACAAATGGTCGCAGAGGGCATCACCACCGGTTGCAGCAACGGCAACTACTTCCCCGAAGTCCCGGTGACGCGCGCACAGATGGCCGATTTTCTGGTGCGTGGTTTCAATTTACCATAAAGGAAAACGTCCTGCATAGCAAATACTAGTTGTTGAGATTCGAAAGTCCTGCGTTGAGGCATAATGGTAGGATGACCCGAAAAGGAACAGTCGAACAACTTGCATAACAGCGGGAAAGTGGGCTGGCGTTCCTGTAGCAAGGCTTGAAGACGAAGGAAGGGCGGCGGGAGTGCGCTGCCTGCCCTACCTGCCTGTACTTGCGCAGGTTGCAAGTGCACCTGACGCCCTGGCCTGTCGCCAGGACAGGCAGGCACAGGTGGCGGGCTAGGCCAGGGGGCGCTGGTGGAAGTAGCCTCCCGAAGGACACCAGGACGATGTGGCGGGCAGTGAAAGCCGACCAGCACTGGAAGAAACACTTCGATGAATTAAAAAAGCGCATGCATCCCAACCAGGCGATCGTGACCCAAACAGGAAAATAATGGTAGCTTCACTTCAGCTACCATAGCCAAGAGTGTTCTTAAAATCATAACCTCCCGTGACTATGAATATTCGTTGTCACGGGAGGTTGTTGATTCAGTTCAGTCACATCCCACTACCACAATCAGCCCTATTGTCTGCTTCCGAAATATCTGCTAGGATATTCCCAACCTCATCCCCCTCATCCCAGGAGACTTGCGTGAACATCCATCCCGTCCAAAACCAGAAAAATCTGACCGCTTTCATCGAACTCCCCTACCGTTTGTACAAAAACGACCCCATCTGGATCCCGCCGTTGAGAGACGAGCAACGCGGCCAATTCGACCCAAAACGTAATCCGCTGCTCGACCACTGCGCCTGGCAGCTCTTCCTGCTCGAAGATGCAGGTCAGGTCATTGGCCGGATCGCGGCTTTCATTGACACCCTGGCCGTGGATTTTTGGAAGGAAGCCATCGGCCTGTTCGGCTACTACGAGTGCATCCCGGATCCGGCTGCGGGTGGCCTGTTGCTCGAGGCCGCACGTGACTGGCTACGAAGTCTCGGCATGAAGTCCATGCGCGGACCGTGGTCCTTCGTCTCCCAGGAATGGGGCATGGTCGTCGAGGGCTTCGAGCCGTCACCGGTAATCATGGCCCCCTACAATCCGCCCTACTACAACGATCACCTGACTTCGTTCGGCATGGAAAAGGTCAAGGATCTGCTGTGCTGGTACGTCTCGGCGGCGGAGGGACATCGCCTCCCGGAACGTATCTTGAAGCTGACCGACGCAGTGCAGGAGCGTTACGGGGTGCGCATCCGCCAGGTTGATATGAAGCATTACGATCGAGAGGTGCAGAATATCATCGAACTCTCGAACGCCAGCATCATCGCCAACTGGGGCTTCTCGCCCGTGACCGAGGCCGAGGTTCAGGCCATGGCGCGGGATATGAAACCGATCATCCAGCCTAAGGGCGTACTCTTCGCCGAGGACAGGGATGGGCGTCCCATTGGTTTCGCCATCACCCTGCCGGATGTCAACAGCCTGCTCAAGGGCTTGAATGGCTACCTGTTCCCCTTTGGTTTCATCAAACTGTTGTGGGGCATTCCGCGCCTGCGCCGTTACCGCATGTTCGCCCTGGGCGTGATCCCCGAATACCAGGGCAAGGCTGTGGACAGCCTGCTCTACCGCGCCCTGAACGACTCGCTCTACGCGCCGGACTTGTGGATGGAGATCAACTACGTGCTGGAAGATAACTGGCCGATGATCAACGCCATCAAAAAGCTGGGAGCCGTGCCGCTGAGACGATACCGGGTGTACGAGATGAAAATATAGGAGCCCCCCCTGTTCTTCGGACATCCCCCCATTTTCGCCTGTAGACTCACAACTACTGAAGACTCACCATGGGCGAAAATAGGGGGACTGAGGGGGGCTGAAAACAATCCTGGAACAATGCAATGGGTAGCAGCGTCATAAGCACATAGAATTCCTCAAGGAGGAGATGCCCCATGCCTGTTTCTCGTCGTGACTTCATGAAGGTTTTCGGCATATCGGTTGCCTCGCTGCTGCTGACGCGCTGCCGGTTTCCCATCGGTGTCACCTGTTACGCACCGCTCCCGCCCACGGCGCTCCCGGATTCCACCCGCGGGCACTTGCGTCTCTACTGGCTGCACTTCAACGAACTGGCGCAAGCAACGAGCGCAGATTATGAAAAGGGGGATACACTCTCACAGCAGATGACTGCCGACCACCGCGCCGCCTTGGATGAATTGGTCTCCACCGGTGAAATTCCCGCCCAGATGGCGGATCTGGTGCAGGAGGCCTACGCAGCCGCCGTTTACCATGTCTGGCGCTCGAACGCCCCGATGACTTGTTATGCGCCAATGGTCGTGAATTACGCTCCCACCAGTGCGGGAGTGCTCGTTCAGCAGGCTGAGGCGCTCAGCCAGGCTGCCAGTCAGGGAAGCATTGACCCGCAGACACTGGCCAAGGCACAGGCCGCCCTC
>JALHUM010000104.1 GCA_022865905.1 Anaerolineales bacterium
CCTTGAGTACGGCAATGGGCTTTACGTTCAGCATCGAGGCCAGCGCGGCGGAAAGGGCGCCTACACGCCCGCTCATCTTTGCATATTCGAGGGTGTCCAGCGTCAGGATGATCCGGGTGCGGGCGCGCCTGCCCTCCAGGTATCTCACGATCTGATCCACGTCCATGCCGGCGCGGTCCATCTTGCGCGCCTCGCGGCACCTGAAACCCAGGCCTACCGAGCCGCTGGCCGAGTCGAACGGGATGACGTTGAACGTACCTGCCAGTTCACCCGCGGCAGCGACCGCAGAAGCGTATGTACCGGAAAGTTTGGCGGTCACATGGAGTGAGAGGATCGTATCGCCAGCCTGCGCAACACGCTGATAAAATTCTTTGAACTGGTACGGTGAAGGTTGCGAGGTTTTGGGGATCCTACCACTTTCGTCCACCAGCCGATAAAAACCTTCATTATCCAAATCCACGCCATGCAGGTATGTGCGATCACCAAATTGAATGTTGATCGGTATGACCTGAATATCATACTCGCTCCCCCAGCCTTCGGGCATGTCAACGGTGCTGTCAGTAATAATACGCAACATGTTATTCTCCTTCCAATAGATCAATGCCTCCAACCTCGTCTCGTAATGCTAACAGTGTGCGGTGATAGAGGCTTTTCACCGCGCCCTCACTACGACCCATGATCTGGCCGATCTCTGCATTGGACAATTGCTCCACGAATTTCAGGATCAACAGGTGCTGGCGTTCGGGCGGCAAGCGGCGGATAAGTTTGAGCAAAGCCTCCCGCTCCTCGGTCAGCATCATCGTCAGTTCCGGCGGATCACCCTTATAGTGGAGCGTCGGCGTATCGTCGAGCGGGATCTCCTGACGGCGGCTGCGGTCGCGGTGCCAGTTGGCGACCAGGTTGTGGGCGATCCGGTATAACCAGGCTGAGAACGGCACGCCCCGGTCGCGGTAGTTTTGGATGTGGTGCATGGCGCGGTAGAACACGCGGGCGGTCAAGTCCTCGGCGTCGTGTACGTTTCCAGTGCGGTAATATACGTAGTTGAAGATACGTTCTACGTATTGTTCGTATAGGACGCCGAAGGCCTCTTGGTCACCCTGGGAAGCGCGCGCCAGTATTTCGTCCTCTTTATACTCCGGCACTTGTTCACCTTACCGGAGGGGTTAACAAAAATAACCCCGCCGGGTTTCAGAAGTTTCAGGGTGAGTATATCATGTTGTGCTATAATAAAAGCGTCGGGGAAAGCCCCCGCTTATTAGGGTAAGCCCCCGCTCTCCGGGGATGACAGGCTTCGACGGAAGAGGCTGGTCCCGGAATGCGAGCCGAGAGGCGCCGATCTCGTAAACTCAGCGCAAAAAATCAAGTGCCAACCGCACTTCCTATGCTGCTATGCCCCTCGCCGCCTAAGGCGAAGGTATGAGCAGCCGGTCTCCCTAGAAGCGAGGCCGCGTCCGCCTGTCCCGATCTCCGCCCGGTGACAGGGTCGGGCGTCATAAAGGCGGTGTGCCGCACACGATGTCGCTAAATGTGCGAAAGAGGGTCTTCGGGCCCGGGCGACTGGCTGCAGGTCAACTTGGCCGGATGAGTGGCCTGCGGTGACGAGCATCAGCCGGCTACGCTCGTAGATTTCCGAGGGTCGATTCTTTCGGACGCGGGTTCAATTCCCGCCATCTCCACCTCAAGCGCGTTCGGATGGGGTCCCCATAAGGGGATGATATTCAATTCCCGCCATCTCCACATCAAACGCGTTCGGACGGGGTCCCCATAAGGGGATGATATTCAATTCCCGCCATCTCCACCTGGCAAAAACGCGCCGAAAATTCGGCGTGTTTTGTTTGTATATTTTATATCTTATGCTATACTCATACTTATAGCAAACCTAACTATTTATCGAAAGAGAGGAGAATTCTATGAAATCCCGCATACTTCTTCCATTTGCGCTACTGGCCGCGTTGATCCTGTTGGTCGGCCTGGCGTGCGGCACTGTCACCACAACCACCCCCAGCGGTGCATCCACACCTGGTAGCGCTCCCACCTCTGGCGGCGGGAATGTCCAGGTTTCCGGCGCTGTCTCGAGCCTGGATAATGTTCGCAGCGCCACTATCCAGATCGAAGCCCAGGGAACTTTTATTGACCCGCAGTTTGGCTTGCAGGTTAACGCAGCCGGTCGAGGTTCGGGCTTCATTATCGACCCTTCAGGAATTGCAGTGACTAATAACCACGTTGTTGCCGGAGCGGCGCTGGTCAAAGTATGGGTGGGTGGTGAGTCTACACCCCGCAATGCCCGTATCCTTGGCCTTTCGGAATGCTCTGATTTGGCCGTGATTGACATCGAGGGTGATGGTTATCCTTATCTAGAGTGGCATCAAGCGCCAGTCAAGACTGGCCTTGAAGTATATTCTGCCGGATTCCCGCTTGGTGAGCCAGAATTTAACCTGACCAAAGGGATCATCTCCAAAGAATCAGCCGACGGTCAGTCCGACTGGGCATCTATTGATCACGTGTTGGGACACGATGCCACCATCAATCCTGGCAATTCCGGCGGCCCGCTGGTGGATGCAAACGGCAAAGCCGTGGGCGTGAATTACATGTTACGACCTGACTTCAATCAATACTTTGCCATCGGAGGCGATATTGCCATTCCGATCATCGAGGTACTGCGCACTGGGAAAGACGTGGATTCGATTGGCGTCAATGGAACTGCGGTCCTATCGGAAGATGGTTCCTTGAGCGGCATCTGGGTGGCCTCAGTCAAGTCCGGTTCACCCGCTGATAAAGCCGGAATTCAAGCCGGCGATATACTCTACCAATTGGAGGGGCTGGTATTGGCAACGGATGGTACGATGAAAGATTACTGCGATGTTATCCGCAGCCATCAGCCCTCCGATACGCTCTCGACGACAGTGATCCGTTATGCTACAGGGGAACTGCTCGAAGGACAACTCAACGGCCGCGCTCTTGCAGTGACCGGTACCTTCGATACCGGCAGCGCGGGTGGAGACACTGGCGATACCAGCGGCGGAAGCGGCGAGGCACCGGACTACTTCACCGAGGAGTTCGACGGTCTAATCCCTGACTGGACGTATTTCTTAATGAGCGGCGACGAGAATAAAATGACCCTGGAGAGTGGGAACGGTGTATTGACATTCAACCTGGATGGTGAAGAGTTGTATGTTTATGTCTTATATGATCCTTACACTTACACCGATGTTCGCCTTGATGCGCGCGTTGAAAATCGCGGTTTCAATAGTAATGAAGTCAGCCTGATTTGCCGCTACGATCCAGATTATGGTTGGTATGAGTTCGCCATTGGTAATGATGGTCTATACTCGATCTATGCCTATGACGCAATAGCCCAAGGCTATGAAACACTATATAATGGGGGATCAACGGTGATCCACTCTGGTAAAGATGTGAACGAGTACACAGTCATCTGCTCAGGGAAAACCTTGGCGCTTTATATCAACGGTGTGGAGGAGCGAACAATTACTGAGAATAGGTTCGCCTTCCGCGAAGGTCAGGTGGGCATCTCGACCTCGTCCTTTGACGTGCTGCCCATCATCGTGGAATGGGATTGGGTGACCATCAGCGAGCCGTAAGCCACTCGAAACGAATCCTTTTGAGGCTTCCGAAATCTTGCATTTCGGAAGCCTCTTTTATTTTTTTGACATGACGTTAACGTTTTTCTTGCATCCATCGGATATGCTAGTGTCATTGCGGAAGCCTAAAAGGTTAGTCGAGCAATCTACCCGCGCGAGGGGATTGCTCACCTGCACTTGCGTATGCGCGCAGCGCAGATGAAAGTGTCGTCCCTGCAAAATACGCAGGGGCTCGCCGGGGGCTCGCAATGACACTAACAACAGGAGCATTGTTATGGGAAAAATCATCGGAATTGACCTGGGGACGACCAACAGCGTGGTCGCTGTAATGGAAGGCGGCCAGGCAACGGTCATTACCACTGCAGAAGGTGGGCGGCTGTGCCCGTCCGTAGTGGCGTTCAGCAAAAACAACGAGCGCATGGTCGGGCAGACCGCCAAGCGCCAGGGTGTGATCAACTCGGAAAATACAATCTACTCCATCAAACGTTTCATGGGCCGCCGCTACGAAGAGGTGGAAAATGAACGCAAGATGGTGCCATACCAGGTGGTGAGCGGCCCCTCGGACGAAGCCCGCGTCAAGATCCCTATGACCAACCGCGAGTACAGCCCGCAGGAAATCTCCGCCATGATCCTGGCGAAGCTCAAGTCGGACGCCGAGGCTTATCTCGGCCAGACAGTGACCGAGGCCGTCATCACCGTCCCGGCCTATTTCAACGATAGCCAGCGCCAGGCCACGAAAGACGCCGGCCGCATCGCCGGTCTGGACGTGAAGCGGATCATCAACGAGCCGACCGCCTCGGCCCTGGCCTATGGCCTGGACAAGAAAAAGAACGAGACCATCCTGGTCTTCGACCTGGGCGGTGGGACGTTCGACGTTTCCATCCTCGATGTGGGTGAGGGCGTGATCGAAGTTAAATCCACCAATGGCGATACCCACCTGGGCGGCGACGACTGGGATCAGTGCATCGTCAACTGGGCGGCAGATGAGTTCAAGAAAGATCAAGGCATTGACCTGCGCCAGGATCGCCAGGCGCTCCAACGTCTGCGCGAGGCGGCCGAGAAAGCCAAGATCGAACTTTCCACCATGATGGAAACGGAGATCAACCTGCCCTACATCACTGCGGATGCCTCCGGGCCAAAGCACATGCAGCTTAAACTATCGCGCGCCAAGTTCGAGCAGATGACCGAAGAACTACTCCACCGCTGCCGCAAACCGTTCGAGGCTGCCCTGAAAGATGCCAGCATGACCGCCGCGAACCTCAACGAGGTGGTCCTGGTCGGCGGGGCGACGCGCATGCCGATGGTCCAGGAACTGGTACGCAAGCTGACAGATGGCAAAGAGCCCAATAAGGGCGTCAACCCGGATGAAGTCGTGGCCGTCGGTGCGGCCATTCAGGCCGGCGTGCTGGGCGGCGAAGTCAAGGATATCCTCCTGCTTGACGTGACCCCGCTCTCGCTGGGCGTCGAAACGCTGGGGAGCGTAATGACGGTCATGATCGAACGCAACACCACCATCCCGGTGCGCAAGACCGAAACTTATTCCACCGCCGCCGACGGGCAGACCGCCGTGGACATCCACATCTTGCAAGGCGAGCGCCCGATGGCCGGTGACAACATGAGCCTGGGCCGCTTCCGCCTGGATGGCATCCCGCCCGCGCCGCGCGGCATCCCGCAGATCGAGGTGACCTTCGACATTGACGCCAATGGCATCTTGAACGTCACAGCCAGGGATAAAGCCACCAGTAAAGAGCAAAAGATCACCGTCACCGCTTCGACCAACCTGAGCAAGGACGACATCACCCGCAAAGTGGAAGAGGCTAAGCGTTACGAGGCCGAGGATAAAAAACGCCGCGAGATCATCGAAGCCCGCAACAACGCCGACAGCCTGATCTACCAGACCGAAAAGGCGCTGCGCGATCTGGGCGAAAAAGTGCCAGCCACAGACCGCTCGAACATCGAGAGCAAGGTCAGCGAACTCAAGCAGGCTCTCCAGGGCGATGACTTGAGCAGCATCAAGAAGTTGAGCGAGGAATTGCAGAACGCCTTCTACGCCCTCAGCCAGCAGATGTATGCCCAAGGCCAGCAAACGCCGCCCTCGGGCGAGCCGCAGGACTTCGGCGGCGCTCAGCCCGGGGCCTCGGGTCCGCAAACGCCTCCATCGCCGAGCGGTGATGGGGACGTGATTGACGGGGAAGTAAGAGAGGCGTAACCAAGATCATCAGACCCCCGGTGTCTCAAAGACACCGGGGGTCTATCTTTTGTTCTACGGAGTACTGTGCAAAGCAGTATAATGCACCCCATGCCAAAACGTTTCTACATCTTTATCGGTATCGCCGCCGTTCTCGTCCTGGCGGTTGGCATCTACTTCCTGCCCCCCGTCCACGACCGGCTGGCCTGGCGGATTGACGACCTGCGCACACGCA
Organism: Anaerolineales bacterium; assembly: GCA_022865905.1. Lineage (GTDB taxonomy): Bacteria > Chloroflexota > Anaerolineae > Anaerolineales > Villigracilaceae > CG2-30-58-95. The sequence goes on from JALHUM010000104.1 coordinate 6,023, forward strand.
TCAAGTATGCTCTTAACCCGCCGGAGCAGGCAATCTTCCTTCCAACCCAGCAGGCGCAGATTGATGCGCTGGTGACCGCCACCCTGCGCGCCTTGGAAACCCCCACGCCTACGGCAACGCCCCTCCCGCCGGATGTCCCCACGCCCACGCCGACTGTCACGCCGACGCCGCTGCCAACTTACGTGATCTTGCCCGGCGTCAAATACGAGGATCAGCACAACCGCTGGAATTACTGCGGCCCGGCCAACTTCTCGATGGCGCTCACCTTCTGGGGCTGGAAGGGCAACCGGGACGTGATCGGCCCGGCAGTCAAGCCGAACGACAAAGACAAGAACGTGATGCCTTACGAGTTCAGAGATTACATACACGACAATGTTCCCGGCATGAGCGCGCTCATCCGCATGGGCGGCGACCTGGATGTGCTCAAGCGATTGATCGCGGCCGGCTTCCCAGTTGTGGCAGAAAAAGGTTACTACACTTACGACTATACCGGCAAGTTCAGTTGGCTCGGCCATTATCTCTTCACCACCGGCTACGATGATGCGCAAGGCATCTTTGTCACGCAAGATACGTACTTGCAACCCGGAAAGGATCGCCCGGTAAAATACGCCGAATACCTCGAGGGCTGGCGCTCGTTCAACTATCTGTTCGCGGTCGTCTATCCCACGGATCGTGAGTCGGACGTGCTGGTTGCCCTCGGTCCCTACGCAGACGAGACCTGGGCGGTCAAACACGCCTTACAGGTCGCGCAGCAAGAGTCCAAATCCCTGACCGGAAACCAGCAATTCTTTGCCTGGTTCAACGTCGGCACCAGCCACTTTCAGTTTTATGAATACTTCGACGCCGCAGTTGCCTACGACCAGGCTTTTCGCCTGTACGCCAACCTGTCGGAGGATTTGCGTCCGTACCGGATCATGTGGTATCAAACCGGCGCATATTTTGCATACTATTACAGCGAGCGCTATTCGGATGTAATCAGCCTGGCAAATACCACCTTGAACGATACCATCAGCGAACCGGTGCTGGAAGAGAGTCTGTACTGGCGCGGCATGGCCGAATACATGAGCGGCGACACGCCGTCTGCGATCAAAGATTACCGCGACAGCCTGGACATTCACCCGAACTTTGCCCCCAGCATCCAGGCATTGCAGGAACTCGGCCTTCAGCCTTGAGTTAGTCACGTAGTCTTGTGGTCTAGTAGTCTCATGGTCGCAGGGTTCTTCAATCCGACTGCTGACCCACAAGACGATCCGACCAACCGACTATCTGACTATCTGACCATCCGACAATGAGACTACTGCATTTTGCCGACGCCCATATTGACATGGCTAACTACGGCCGCCACGACCTGGAGACCGGTCTGCCGCTGCGTGTGCTGGATTTCCTCAAGTCGCTGGATACCATCGTAAACACGGCCATCAGCGAAAAGGTGGACCTGGTGCTCTTCGCCGGAGACGCCTACAAAGACCGTGCCCCAGCCCCGACCTTCCAGCGCGAGTGGGGCAAGCGCATCATCCGCCTCTCGAAAGCCGGCATCCCGACCCTGCTCCTGGTCGGCAACCATGACCTCTCCCCTGCCCTGGGCCGCGCGCACGCCATCCAGGAGTACGACACGTTGGAAGTGCCCAATGTGCGCGTGCTTTCCAGGCCGTGTTTCCTCAATGCAGATGAACTCGGCCTGCCGGTGCAGGTTATTGCGATACCCTGGATCTCGCGCTCCGGCCTGCTGGCATCCCAGGATATGAGCGTGGCAGACCCCTCCGCGATCTTTGCGAATATCGAGTCTAGGATCACCAATCTCGTCAATGGCTGGCTGGAAGAAGCTGACCCGAGCCTGCCCATCATCCTGACCGCTCACGCTTCCGTACAAGGCGCGACATACGGCTCCGAACGGATGGTCATGCTCGGCGCGGACCTGGTGCTGCCCGGCTCGCTGGTCAAGGACCCGAGGCTGGATTACGTGGCCTTGGGTCACATCCACAAACCTCAGAACCTCAACGAGAAGGCCCATCCGCCAGTCATTTACCCCGGCTCCATCGAGCGCGTGGATTTCGGTGAGGCCGCAGACGATAAATTCTATATTATCGCCAATGTGGCGCACGGCAGGACCAAGGTCGAATGGCGCAAGCTGGAAAACATCCGCCCATTCATTGACCGGCGCTGCGAGTTGAAATCAGCCGAAAACACCACGGAGGTGTTGAAGGCCATCCTGCCTTCACCGGAAGAGATGGAAGACGCCATCGTCCGCCTGACAGTTGAATATCCGCGCGAGTGGGAAACCTTGATTGACGAACAGGCGCTGCGCGCTCACGCTGTGGGCTCCTTTGAGTTCCACCTGGTCAAGCGACCGCAAGTCGAAGCGCGCATCCGCTTGCCAGCCGACCAGACGGTGAGCAGCCTCTCGTCGCTGGATTTGCTGGAGCAATACTGGCGAGCCAGCCATGTGGATGAGGATGTTGAAACACTACAAAAACTAGCGAGGGAGATTATCCAGGGCGAAGACGAGGCTTGATCCAAGGTGGGGTGGACTTTTGGAAGTCCACCCCACCTTTCACATATACGGGCACCTGCCCAGCGGGAACGTAATCTGACTTGTCAGCCTCAGGAATGAGTTGGAATTATATGTAATGGCTGCTGAGTGGCAGCCTGTTCCCAAAGAATAAGCAATTCCCCGCGAAACTGCGCCGCCCATTCTACAACCAGTCCCAATGCCAGGGCGGAAGATAACCTCCAATTACCATCAACGTATATCTACCACGGCTTTATGTTCACCATACTCTGCATGAAAATGCGGCGGAGGATGTTCGTCAAAGAACATTTTTATGCTGATGCCGAAGAAACGGCTGATCTCAGACATGTTGAATTACCATCTCTCGCAACATTGGGAAGAGATCTTCGGTTCTTACTGGTAATCTTCAGATAGACTGCATCGGGGCAGATATCAATCTCTTCATTCCAACGCAATTTCACCGCTTGGGCTGATAAGTACTTTTTGGAATTCCCGGTAATCGTTCCAAAGAGCAAAAACACCTTTCCCAGCCAAATCGGAAAGCTCTACGATACCCTAACAATGTCTGAATATTTCATCCAGAGCCGGTAATGATCGAGAAGATTCACTTCTATTGGCATCAACATTATTCGTCTCCTCGCAGGAACAGACTGCGGTCACGGATAAGTACAGCATGGGGCAGCGCCAGTTTCATTGCCGTTTTTCACCCAGCGCAACCACGCCGTCTTCAGCTAATTGCATGATTTCTGACTCTCCCATGCCAATTCCCCGTAATATCTCTCGCGTCTGCTCTCCCAGAGCTGGAACTGAGGTCGTCCCGCGGTGCCCAAAAACGAACGGTGAATTCATGCCAACCGGTTGTCCATCTTCCTTGTGCACATAACCGCGCGCCTGCACCTGTGGATGATCCAGCATCTCCTCGAATGAATTGACCGCCTCAACGCATGCTCCGCTACCGGCAAATAATTCCAGCCATTCGGCGCGGGTTTTCTGGCGGAAGATGGCTGCCAGCTCGCTGCCAATCGTGCGGTCGAACTGGCGCGAGAGCAGGTCAGGGCGCGCCACACGCTGGCAGAAATCCGCCCAGAATGTCGGCTCGATAATGGCCAGGGTGAGATATTTGCCCTCCGCCGATTCATATACACTGAAACACGGCAGCCCACCCAGCAAAGGATGGCTGGCAGCCGAAATGCCCAACCCACTGAAATATGCGCTGGAGGCCAACGGCGTCATCCAGGAGAGCACACCGTCTAACAGGGCCATATCGAGATAATTGCCCGCGCCGGTCTTACTGCGTCCTACCAGCGCGCCCAGGATAGCAATCGCCGCCAACATGGCACCGGATAGATCGGCAGCGGGCAGGCCGTACGGGACCGGCGCTTCGCATGCGCGGGCATTGAGCGCCAGCGCGCCTCCGACAGCAAGGTAATTCATATCATGACCTGCGCGGTCGCGGAAAGGCCCCTCCTGGCCGTAGCCGGAGAGGGAACAATAGATAATATCGGGATTCACGGCGCGAACGGCCTCGTAGTCAATACCCCATTTCTTGACCGAACCAGGCTTGAAGCCTTCCAAGATTACGTCGGCTGTAGCGGCCAGTCTCAGGAAGATTTCACGGCCGCGTGGGTTGCGGTAGTTGACCGCCACGCTTTTCTTGCCGCGATTGACCGCCTCGAACATCCCACCTAGCCCCATTTCTGGCGGGGCGATGCGGGCGTAATCGCCCAGGCGCGGTGTTTCGATCTTCATCACCTCTGCGCCCAGGTCAGCCAGCAATTGGGTCAGGTATGGGCCGGGGAGCAGGCGCGAAAGGTCGAGGACGCGAATTTCAGCTAAAGGAGAAGATTCCATGACGGACTCCATTCACTACAAAGTCTCCAAGGCGCAGAGACGTGCAAAAAATCTCTTTGCGCAGCACCTACTCGGTCGGGTCTTCGTGCGCTGGTGGTAACATGGCACGCATTGCATAGCTTCGGCGTATATTCTATCCTCAAACTATGTCCTAATGGAGGTAAAATACCTGTATGCGCTGGATATAAATCTCGCCTCACCTTGACGAAGCCATTCTCTCCTGCGGCAGCTTAATCTGGGAGCAGACTCGCGCCGGGACTCAAGTCAAGATCTGGACAATCTGCGCCGAGACCCGCCCGAAGGACCGCTTTCTCCCTTTGCCGAAGTGCTGCACACCGAATGGGGCACCGGCGTAGAGACAACCTCCCTCCGCAGCGAGGAGGATAAGGCAGCCTGCCGTTCTGTCGTCGCCCGATACCGGCGTTTTTCTATCCCAGATTGCATTTACCGTTCCGCCAAAGACGGCACATGGCTGTATAACCCAAACACGCTCGTGGGCGAAATCCATCCGGCTGACCTGCCGCTGGTCGAGACGGTTCGCACCTTCCTGGCCGCCAGCCTCAAGCCAGAGGACAGCCTCGCCTGCCCGTTGACGGTCGGCGGGCACGCGAATCATCGCCTGACGCGCGCGGCGGTGGAGGCGTTCGGGCGTCCGTTGGCGTATTACGCCGACGTGCCATATGTGCTGAACCAGCCGTCAGCCTAGGAGACGTTCACGAGCGGGATGCAGGCCGAGGTCCGGCCCGTCTCGGAGGCTGGCTTGCGCGCCTGGCAAGAGGGGTTGCCGCGTACGCCTCACAGATCGGCATGTTGTTCGAAAATCCAGAAAATATGCGGGCAATGATCCAATCCTATTGGCAAGGCAGCGCTGGAATCCGGCTCTGGCGAGCAGTTTAAATTTCCGTCCGCGTCTTGCTTTTGGGCTTGAAACATGTTATATTTATCGGCGGGTAGGGAGACCTACACACCGGACGCATCTCTGAAATAGAGATGCATTATATTTATACCAGGAAAGAACATGCCAACCAACTTTCTGACCCGTGAAGGTTTTCAAAAACTTCAGGATGAACTCGAATACCTGCGATCGGTCAAACGCCAGGAAGTTGCCAACCGTCTGCACGAGGCGATGGAGGGCGGGGAACTGATCGAGAACGCCGAATACGAGGCTGCCAAGAACGAGCAGGCCTTTGTTGAGGGCCGTATCCAGGAGCTTGAGATTATCCTAGCTTCGGCGCGCGTGATCGAGGAATCTCGCAAAGCCGATATCGTCCAGGTCGGTTCGACCGTGACCATTCAAGAAGATGGTTCCAAACCGGAAAAGTACACCATCGTCGGCGCAGCGGAAGCCAATCCACGTGCGGGACGCATTTCCAACGAATCGCCCATCGGTAGAGCTATCTTGAATCACCGCGCTGGTGATGAGGTCCAAGTGGAAGCTCCTGGCGGGATGTATAAAGTTCGCATCGTCAAGATCGGATGAGCCTGGGGCCGCCGCGCTGTCATGCCCCGCGCTTTCTTCTGGGAAGCGCGGGGCTTTTTGTTGTAAAATACAGCCAGAAAGGTTTCACCATGCCAGAATACACTTCCCTCGAAAAAATCCGGCTCGAGAAAATCGAAGAACTGCGCAAGGAAG
>JALHUM010000105.1 GCA_022865905.1 Anaerolineales bacterium
TTCCAGTTCGGGACGGGTCTTGCGACCTTCGGTGATGGCCCACTCCATCAGCTTGCCCACGCCGTCGCGGTCGAGCGTCTGGAAGGGGTTCTTGGGCAGGATCTTCTGCTCCACGTAAGTGACCAGGAAGTTGCGCTCGGCATCGTCGCGCGAGTAGCCAAAGGTCATCTGGGTCAGGTCGTTGGTGCCGAAGGAGAAGAACTCGGCCAGGCTGGCAATTTCAGCCGCCGTGACGCAGGCGCGCGGGATCTCAATCATTGTGCCGAACTTGTAATTTAGCTTGGCAACCTTCTTCTCAGCCAGAACAGTCGCGGCGATACGGACGAGGCGCGGCTGGATCCACTCAAGCTCCTTGACGGTGCCGGTCAGCGGGATCATGACCTCGGGCTTGACCACGATCTTGCGTAGGGTGCAATCCGCAGCCGCCTCGAAGATGGCGCGCACCTGCATCTCGACGATCTCAGGCATGGCGATGCTCAAGCGGACGCCGCGCAGGCCCATCATCGGGTTGGATTCGTGCATGGACTTGATGGCGACCAGCAAGTCTTCTTTTTCCTTAAGACCTTCGGTCTCGCCCTTGACGCGCATCGTGACGACTTCCTCGAAGAGCTTCTCTTCGTCGGGCATGAACTCGTGCAGCGGCGGGTCAATCAGGCGGATGATGACCGGGTGACCGTCCATGACCTCGAACAGGCCGTCAAAGTCCTTGCGCTGGTAGGGCAGCAGTTCATTCAGCGCCTCGGTGCGCTCCGCGCTGGTCTTGGCCAGGATCATGCGCTGGACGATGGGCAGGCGCTCGGTCTCGAAGAACATGTGCTCGGTGCGGCACAAGCCGATGCCGACTGCGCCGTACGAACGGGCGCGCCGGGCGTCTTTCGGATAATCCGCGTTGGCCCAGACTTGCAGGCCGCGCGTCGGCCAGCTCTTGGGGGCTTTGCGCATCCCGTCGCGGGCGCAGATTTCGTCCGCCCAGTTGAGAATGGTAAGCAGTTCGGCTTGCTCCTCGATCTTGGGTTCGATGGTCTTGATCTGGCCGATGAAAACTTCACCAGTGGTGCCGTCCACGGAAATCCATTCGCCTTCTTTGACGGCCTTGCCATTCACTTCCATGACCCGCTTCTCGAGGTCAATAGTGATGCTTGCAGCGCCGACCACGCACGGGATGCCGAACTGGCGCGCCACAACCGCCGCGTGCGAGGTGGCCCCGCCTTCGCTGGTCAGCACGCCTTTCGAAGCGATCATGCCGTGCACGTCATCCGGCTTGGTGAACGGGCGCACCATGATGACAGCCTGCTTATTATCCTTGGCCATCTTCTCGGCAGTATCGGCGTCGAAATATGCCTGGCCGACAGCCGCGCCGGGCGAGGCATTGACGCCCTTGGCAAAGAAAGCGCCGGTCTTCTCTGCCGCTTTCTTTGCCTTTTCGTCGAATTGCGGGTGCAGCAGGGTATCCACGTTTTCAGGCGTCACGCGCAGGACGGCCTCATCCTTGCCGATCAGACCCTCGTTTGCCATGTCCACCGCGATCTTAACAGCCGCCTTGGCGGTGCGCTTGCCATTGCGCGTCTGGAGCATCCACAGCCTGCCGCGCTCGATCGTGAATTCGACATCCTGCATTTCTTTGTAATGTTTTTCCAGTTTAGCGGTGATGTCCATGAACTGGTGGTAAACCTCCGGCATCCTCTTGACCATGTTCTCGATTGGGTCGGTGTTGCGGATGCCGGCCACCACGTCCTCGCCCTGGGCGTTGAGTAGGTAGTCGCCATACATCTTTCGCTCACCGGTTGAGGGGTTGCGGGTGAAGGCCACGCCCGTGCCCGAGTCGTCGCCCATGTTGCCGAAGACCATGGTCACGATGTTGACAGCAGTTCCCAAGTCATCCGGGATGTTGGTGGCGCGCCGGTAGTCAATGGCGCGCTTTCCGTTCCAGGAATTGAAGACGGCCTCGGTCGCATGTTCCAATTGTTTCACCGGATCTTGCGGGAAATCGAAGCCTTTTTCCTTCTTGACGACTCCCTTGAAAGTACCGGCCATCGCCTTCCAGTCTTCAGCTGTCATCTCGGTGTCGAGCTTGTAGCCCTTCTTTTTTTTGTATTCCTTCAGTGGCTCCTCGAAAGCTTCATCGGCGATGCCGAGCACCACCGTACCGAACATCTCGACCAGGCGGCGGTACGAGTCGTAGACGAAGCGCGGGTTGCCGGTCAGCTTGATCATGCCCTCGGCGGTCTTGTCGGTCAGGCCGATGTTCAGGACGGTGTCCATCATGCCGGGCATGGAGAACTTGGCCCCGGAGCGGCAGGAGACGAGCAGCGGATTATCTGGATCACCGAACTTTTTTCCGGTGCGCTTCTCGACCTCTTGCAGGGCCGCCAGTTCCTGAGCCCACATCCCCGCCGGGAATTTACCCGACGCTGAAAACTGGTTGCACGCTTCGGTGGTGACGGTGAAGCCTGGGGGAACGGGTACGCCGGCGCGCGTCATGTCCGCCAGGCCAGAGCCTTTACCGCCCAGCAGGGCGCGGACGCCATCCCACGAGCCAGTGTATGCTTCCGCCTCGGCGATCTCGTCAAAAAGATAAACCCATTTCTTTGCCATTTTATGGCCTCCTAGGTGAAAAAATGATTGCGAAAGGTAATTGGTTTTGACACACCAAGTGGCAAGTTTACCACAAAGCCATAACCCTGATGCCGTCCATGTGTAGGGGGGAGAGGATATAATTTACTTGAGCCTATCGAAGGGGTCGCTCAGAATGACTCGTACGAAAGGGGACCCTCAATGCTAGCCACTCCCTTTGTAGGGCTTTTGGGAATCGCCGTGACCCAGCGCATATTTGGTGGCAAGCGTGGGACAAATTACCAATTCGTCCTACATTTGCCAACACATCGGTATGGTCCACAGACCCCAATTGTAAAGCGTTTGAAAAGTCCAATAAGTAGTATATAAAGGATAATATAGGCAGAACTTCTTGGAGAGTAGAATGTCGATAAAAGTGCTTGCAATTGACGACGACCCCGCCATGACAGAATTGCTTATTCTGTTGTTGAGGACGCGCGGCTTTGAAGTGTTCACGGCCAACTCTGGCGAAGAGGGCATCAAGAAGATAGTCGAGCTACATCCCGACATATTGATCCTCGATCTGATGATGGCTGGTGTGGATGGCTGGGAAGTGTGCAGCAAGGTGCGCAAATTCAGCACGACGCCGATCCTAATCCTATCGGCGTTGGATGCACCGGGTATGGTGGCCAGCGCCCTCGACGCCGGCGCGGACGATTACCTGATCAAGCCTGTACCCAGCAGCGTGCTGATCGCGCACCTGCACAACCTGGCTCGGCGTGCCAGGCTGATAAAGCCCAAGCAAGAGAGTAAAACCAAGCCGCTGGAGATCTATTAGCAGATTTTATCCAGGCAGTTCAGCAACAGGGCAGGTATGAGGGCGGCCCTACGCCCAAATGTGGTGTGAATGCGCAGGTGTTGGCCTGCGCTTTCTTTTTGAAAGAGGAGCAGGTAAAATAAGAACCAGGAGGCCCGCAATGCAAACCTGTTCCAAATGTAATGCCTCATCACTGGATAATGCGCCCCGTTGTATCCACTGTGATGCCGATCTGAGGGAATATTCGGCGACAGCTATCGCTCTTGCGCGCTTCAGCGCCAACCCGCGCGTTGAAGCGGTACGGGTGACGGTGGCAGGCGATGCCTGTCCGCTCTGTTATGGGGCGATGAAAACCTATCCAAAAGACGAGGTGCCGCGCCTGCCGCTCGAGGGCTGCTCCCACGAAAATGGCTGCCGCTGCTTTTACGAGCCGGTGCTATCCGAGACGGCGATCATCAGTAAAGTCGAGAAGTGACTCAGGCCTTCCAATTGACCTGGACTAGCTGCTTGCTCCCCAGGCGTGACAGGTAGAATACGAAGCCATTATCGTGGCCGAATTCGTAGACCTGGCGGGTAATGTCCACATCGGATTTGCAGTAATCGGCCACCTTGTCTAACAATCCCTGGCGGAACCACGCCACGCTCTGGATCCCGTCGGCTGTTTTGTGGATCCCGAGCGTGGCGCTGGCGACAGAATCCAGGCTGACGCGGAAGCCGAGCACCCGGTAAAGGCTGTCCATCAAGTCGAGGGTGGGAAGGTAAGCCAAACGTTCGTTGGGGGCGTAGGGTTTCAGCACCTCGTAGTCGAAACCTTTGAGATTGAAGCCGATGATGCGGTCAGCGGACTTGAGTTCGGCGATCAGGGTCGGTGCATCGCTTTCCCAGTAAACGGCAAAATCGCCGCGCTGCGTGGAATAGGTCACGCCGCAGGCCAGGCGCATAAGGGCGATGTTACTGCGCCCGCCCACATCTTCGAACAGCTTCTGTGTTTCGAGATCGAAGAAGACAATGTTCATGGAGGTTCCTTCGATAAATGCGCTCGAGCCAACGCGAACGCCTGCTCCCGCGTGGACACCTCCCCCATCGCCTGCGCCTCGCGGATGGCCTCCAGGAGTTCGCCGATCAGCGGTCCAGGTTGGAGGTCCAATTCATGCATCAAGTCATTGCCATTCAACAACGGCGGTGGGGTAATGCTATCTGCACGCTTCTCCCACCAGTTATCCATGAAAAGACGCACCACGTCCAGTCCGGCAGCCCACATATTCTGGGGCAGGGTATGCTCGTAAGTGGCGCGCAGGTCGGCCAGTGCCAACAGGCACACCTCCACACCAGCTTCGCCGGTATCGCGGAAAAAGCGGTAAATGGCGCGCCGCGAGGGGCTTTTTGGCTCTTTGGCCAGCCGGTTGGTGTGGTTAAGGATGCGCATGTGATTTCGGACGATGATCTTCAGGCGGTCAATCTCGTCGCTGGAAAGCTGAAGGGCGCGCCCGCGCGCGGCTGCGATATCTGCGCTTTCCAGGTCGTGGCCCCAGAAGCGCAGGCGGCCATCTTCATCCGCGGCCTTCGTCAGCGGCTTGGCGACATCGTGATACAGCGCGGCAAGAAAGAGCAGTCCGCGCAGCGAGCGGTTGACGTTGAGCAGGGTGTTGAAATGCTCCCCTATCTGCTGGCGGTAACGACCGATGCGCATCACCATCAGGCTATTGAACAAGTCGGAGGCTGTATCCGGGTTGTAATCCGGTGCCAGCGCGGCCAGGATCATTTCGAGGTAAGTCAGGGTACTAAGGGTGTGTGTCCATACATCCCTGACATGCGGCAAGGGCTGCGCGACCCCATTCAGCGAGGCCAGTTCAGGCAGGACAGGCGCCAACGCGCCCAGCATATCCAGCGCCCGCAGCGAGGTGGCCGGCTGCGGCCCTTCGAGGATGCGGAATAGCTCGTCCCGCAGGCGTTCAGCGGAGACGTTCGGCAAGAACTTTGCCGCCTCCTTCATGGCCTGCCGGGTTTCAGGCAGGATGTGAAAACCAAATGCGGCCGCAAGGCGGACGGCGCGCAAGATGCGCACCGAATCATCGGTAAAGGCGGAAGGCGAGCACTGGCGCAGGCGTTTCTCGCGCAAATCCAGCGCGCCGCCGAGCGGGTCGTAGAGCGCCAGGGTGCCCACGTCCACGGCCATGGCGTTCAGGGTGAAGTCGCGGCCCAGCAGGTCGGCCTCCAGGTCGGGGCCGCGAAAGGAGGCGAAATCCATCACTGTGCGTTTTCCATCCTCGGCTGTGACGATGACGCGGCCGGTATCGCGTTCCGGGTCGAGGGGGTAAAAGTCGGCCTTCAGGGTATCGGCAACGCGCCGGGCTGTTTTGACGGCTTCCCCGCTTAGGGCGAAGTCGAGGTCGTGGGTGGCGCGACCAAGCAGAAGGTCCCGTACCGCACCGCCGACCAGGTAAACGGTTTTATGGTCCGGCAGGGCAGCGCGGACGGAGTCGAGCAAGGGAGGAAAATTCAATGGGATGGAAGTCGGCATAAAGACGATCTCAGGTGATTCTTTGAAGCGGGAACTCTGGGCGGCGCGGCGGGCCTGTTCGGGCGTCCCGCCTTGGGCGATAACCTGTCCATGCAGGCGGGCCACCCAGTGTCCTGCATAGGGGGAAGGGGGTTTTGCTTCGCCGTTGGAGGGCATGTGCGTGGAGCGTGAAGCGAGGAGCGGGGGGCGTAATCAGGCTTGCGGCCGGTATTTGTTTGTGTCAACGATGCCGATAAAAGGCAGGTTGCGGTAGTACTCGTCGAGGTCCAGGCCGTAACCGAAAACGAATTTATTGGGGATGACAAAACCGCAATAATGGATGGGTACGTCAACCTCCCGGCGTTCTTTCTTGTCGAGCAGGGTGCAAACGCGCAGAGACTTTGGCTGGCGCGTTGTCAGGAACTCGAGAACGTAGGAAAGGGTATGGCCGCTGTCAATGATGTCTTCTACAAGCAACACGTTTTTGCTGTAAATGTTAGTCTGCAGGTCGAGGGTCAGGCGCACGTCGCCCTCGGACTGGCGCGCCCCGGAGCCGTAAGAGGCTATCGCCATGAAGTCAATTTGGTGAGGGACGGTGATCTGGCGCATCAAATCTACTAAAAAGATCATGCCGCCGCGCAAGATGCAGATCAAGAGCAGATCCTGGCCTTCGTAGTCGTGGCTGATCTGCGCGCCCAACTCGGCGACGCGTTTTTGGAGGGTTTTTTCGTCAATGAGGATTTCAGCGAGATATTCTTTATATTCTAGCATGTTTGTAGTCCTTCTAATGGGGTACCGCATGGTGCGCCCGGCAGCGAGCTTCGTACATCTCCGCTGCGCCGACGATCACCACTGGATCGTCGTAGCGGGCTGGCTTTCCGTTGACCAGGCGCTGCGTGCGGCTGGCTGGTTCGCCGCACACCATGCAGATGGCCTGCAATTTGTCCACGCGCTCGGCTTTGGCCATCAGCACCGGCATGGGGCCAAAGGGTTCGCCGCGGAAGTCGGTGTCCAAACCAGCGACGATGACGCGGATGCCGCGCCTGGCCAATTCATCTACGACAGCGATGATCTCATCGTCGAAGAACTGGGCCTCGTCAATCGCGACCACAGTCGTATCCTTCTCCAACCGTTCGTATACATCCGCAGCGTGCTCGATTGGGATGGCGTCGAAGTCCGTACCGGCATGTGAGGTGACCTTTTCGACTGCGTAACGTACATCCACAGCCGGTTTGAAAACCTGCACCTTTTGACGGGCGATGGTAGCGCGGCGCAGGCGGCGTATCAGTTCATCCGTCTTGCCGCTGAACATGGAGCCTGTGACGACTTCGACCGATCCATTGATGTGGGGCGACATAGGACCTCGCTTGGACCTAATCCCGTGGCCCCCTTCCCTACAAGGGAAGGGGGAACGGGGGTTATGTCAGAACAATAACAAAACAGGCAGATGCTTGGGCATCTGCCTATCAAGTTTACCTGATATTCACCGGGAGGCAAGCCTTAGGCGGCAGAAGTATCTACTGCCTCAGGGAGCTTATAGCCCAGGGCGCGCAATTTCTTCTTTATATCAATCAAAGATTTGCGCCCAAAGCCTGCTATCGCCAGAACGACTTCCTCGCCCTCGGCCAGTTTATCCAGGAACTGGCCCACCTGGGTGATCCCTGCTTTGGACAACGCCTCGGTGGCGCGCGTGCCTAACTCCAACTCGGCAATGGCACGCTTGGGGGAGAGGCGCGTTTCTTGACGAGCCTGTTGCTCTGCCACGTATGCCTTGCGGACTTCCAGCTTCTTATAGAAGCGGTCCACCTGGCCCTCTATGTCCACGATGCGTTGCCCTTCACCGCTGAAGAAGGGGTGACAATTCGAGCAGATTTCAACGCGGATCTCTTTCCTGGTCGAACCGGTCGTCCAGGTATTGCCACAGGAAGCGCAAGTTACTTTGGCGTCCGGGTAGTAAGCCGGATGGATACCTTGTTTCATTCTTGTTTCCTTTCGCCAATTACTTTGCTTCGGCCGGCATGACGTTGACGCGCTTGCGTCCGTGAACGATGTCAATCTTGACCACGCCGTCAATCGTGGCGAACAGGGTGTCGTCCTTGCCCACGTCCACGTTGAGACCCGGCTTGAGGTGCGTGCCGCGCTGGCGCACAAGGATGTTGCCGGAAAGAACGGCCTCACCGGCATATTTCTTCACGCCCAGGCGTTGGGCGTTGCTGTCACGACCGTTGCGGCTAGAGCCGCCGCCTTTTTTATGAGCCATAATATCCTCGCTTTACCTTTATGGTAGCTTGTAGTACCAGCTACCATTACTTCTTTTCAGTCTTCCTGGTTTTGGAAGCTGTGGTGGTTTTGGTTGTCTTTGTCGCCTTCTTCGCTGCCGGAGTCTTGGTCGTCTTGGTCGCCTTTTTCTCCGCAGCCGCCTTGGGGGTCTTGCCGGGCTTGGTTGCCTGCTTCTCCGCAGGTATCTTGCTGCTCTTAGCGGCCTTGGTCGTCTTTTTCTCCGCAACCGTCTTGCTGGTCTTGCCGGGCTTGGTTGCCTTCTTCTCCGCAGGTATCTTGCTGGTCTTAGCGGGCTTGGTTGCCTTCTTCTCCGCAATCGCCTTGCTGGTCTTGGCCGGCTTGGTCGCCTTTGTTTTTGCGGGCGCCTTTTCTTTCCTGGCAGCCGGGGCTTTGACGGCTTTCTCCTTCGCAGGTGCTTCGCCTGTTTCTACTGGCTCCTCGGCCAGCTTGGGCTGCTCGACTTCGGCCGGCTCTTCAACCTTCGCTGCTTTGACCGATCCGATCTGTTCGACTTGCAGACGGGTGTAATTCTGCCGGTGGCCGGTCTTCACACGGATGCGCTTCTTTGGACTGTACTTGAAGATGACGACCTTTGGCCCCTTGAAGTGCTCGGCGACCTTTGCAAAGACATTCATGTCTTTGATTGTGGGCGTCCCTACGGTGATATTCTCCCCATCCACCAGCAGGAGAACTTTTTCTAACTTGACATCCTCTCCGGTCGGGATGGGCAGGCGATCCACCTCGATGGCCTCGCCTTCGACGGCCCGGTATTGTTTGCCGCCGCTTTCGACAATTGCATATTTCATTTTTCTTTCACTCCTGGTCTTCGCTTCGCCGCACACGCCGCGTTTGCCGTTTTGCTGGTTTTCGCCGCGCTGCGGGGAAGCCGGGATACAAGCGACCGCCCCAGCGAACTGCTGCCGGGGCAGAGGCGAATATTATACCTGTAGGGTATGGGGATGTCAACGGCTGGGCAGAACGAAAAACCAAATGGCAATTGACAAATCCATTCTATTCCTGTATGCTGAATACAACATCCCCCTAGTATCTGACGTGAAGGAGGTTGGTATGAAACTTGGAAACCAGGAAGTCACCTGGGAGCAAGTCCGCCACATCCTTTTGTGGATTGCTCTCCCCTTGGTTATCAGTATATTGATTGCCGCGGCTGTCCCTAGGCCGGTCATCGGATTGATCTACCTGAACGATGCGATCTACTCTTACACCGCCCAGGATATGATCGTCCAGATCAATTATGCCCGCGATCATCCCGAAGTCCGCGCAGTCGTATTGGTTATGGACAGCCCAGGTGGTACCGTCGCGGACACCGAAGCTGTCTACCTGGAGCTGCTGCACCTGCGCCAGACCAAACCGGTGGTCACCTCTGTGGGAAGTATGGCCGCCAGCGGGGCCTATTACCTCTTGGTCGGCAGCGACTACATCTTCGCCAAGCCGACCTCTGACGTCGGCAACGTGGGCGTCATCGGCTATCTTCCTCCTTCCCCGCTTATCTTCGAAGACATCGCTTCCACTGGGCCGTACAAGTTGTGGGGCTCGCCGCGCGATACGTATATGCGCGAGATGGAGATGATCAAGCAAGGCTTCTATCAGGCTGTCCGCCTGGGGCGCGGCGACCGGCTCAAGGTCGGGCCTGAGGTCATCCTGCGGGGTCAAATCTGGCCCGGGAGCGAGGCCCTGCGCCTGGGTCTGATCGACGCGCTGGGAGCGGAATCCGAGGCAGTTGCCAAAGCAGCCGACCTGTCACGCGTCAGCCACTATCAAGTGGCCGATTTATACGCTTTGGCAGGCGTTCAAAGTTCGTCCAGCGCGTTCTTCTATCAATCTCCTGAGGGCATTAGCATGCCTTATCCAAAAGAGCCAGGGCTGTACTTGCTTTATATCCCGCCGTTGCCGGTGGAAAAATAGCGGAGGCCGCCATGAATACACTCAAACGCTATCAAATCTGGATCGCCTTGGCGGTTCTCATCCTGCCCATCCTGGCGCGCGGACTGTGGTTCTATCGAGGCATCCCCAGTCATCCGAAAATCCAAGCGCCGGATTATGCCGGTGCAAGCATCTCTCAGCCACCCATCTCCACGGCCGTCCCTGAAGAGACTGTGAACCCCGCAGGTCAAGTGGTCGTGTTGGATTACAATCACAGCAACCTGTATGATCCGAGCAAGATACAGGTGCTCGTCTCAGCCCTGACGGCGCGCGGGGCGCGGGTCGAATTCGACGATGGCTATCTATACTTGGATACCCGCCTCAAATACGCCAGCGCGTATATCGTCATCTCACCCACCTATGCCTTCAGTATTGATGAGGCGAACCAGGTAAGGCAGTTTGCCCAGCGCGGCGGCCGCCTGATCGTTTTTACCGACCCGACGCATGGCATATACGATTCCGATTACATCAGCGGGAATATCCTGATGATACCGGACGTGAACGCAGCCAATACGCTCCTGGAACCGTTTGGGGTTACTTTTTCCGGGGATTATCTATACAATTTGCTGGAGAACGAGGGTAACTTCCGCAATGTTCTGTTCACACAGTTTGGCGAGGACGATCTGACACGAGGCTTGAGCCAGGTTGCCTTGTACGGCGCGCACTCGGTCAGCGCCGAGAATGGTAAAGCGCTCATCACTGGTGACGAAAGCACGTTCTCTTCACTGACCGACTCGAGCGAAAGCCCTTTGTCAGGATCGGGGCAGGCACTGGCTGCCGCGGCGCTGAGCGCGGACGGGAATGCCCTGGCCGTTGGCGATTTTACCTTCCTGATGCCGCCCTATAACCAGGTGGCCGACAACAGCCTGCTGCTCGGCGCAATTGCCGATTTCGCCCTCAGTGGGACGCGCACACACACCCTGGCGGACTTTCCTTATCTCTTCGGCCACCAGGCCAGTCTGTTGACCGTTGGCGACTTGCAAATGACTGCCGACCTGCTTGCTCCTGTCGCATCTCTGCAGAGTGCTCTCCAATGGACGAACACCTCCCTCGTCGTCGCTCCAAAAGCGGTCAGCGGCAGTGATACGATTGTCTTGGGATTGCTGACTCCATCCGACGATCTGGATCGCTACATCAACACATTCGATTTGGGACTCGAAGACTCGGCCTCGATCACCATTCCTGGCTTCGGTCAGATTGGTCGCGCCGGGATCGGCTTGATGCTATACAAACCCGGCGTGGTCAATAATACCTTGATCCTGCTCACCGATCTGCCCGAAGATCTGCCCGCGCTAGTCAGCCTGCTCACCAGCGGGGATATGTCAGCCTGCGTCATCCAGAACAACATCGGCGTGTGCAGCATCGATTACAGCGGCAGCACCTACGATACAACCCCGCCTGAAGAGGAGATCCAAATTACCGAAACGTCCACGCCTTCCGGATAGTCAATGATGGAGTCCGGCGACTCTGTCGCCTGATTGCCGAAATCACACCCTATCGAATCAGTGGGACGCTGCCAGCGTCCTACTGATCGTTTTATTGGGCTTTACCCCATTGACAAACCACCCGCCTTCCGCTACTCTTGAGCTATGCTCGATCTGACCCAGGGACAACTTGCCGTTATCGAGGCTCCCACCAATGCCAGGTTTTTCCTCTCCGGCCCAGCCGGCTGCGGCAAGACGACCGTTGGCGTGGAGCGTATGCTGTACTTGCTGGCGCAAGGCATCCCCGCCGACGCGCTGCTCGTGCTTACCCCCCAACGGACGCTGGCCGCGCCCTACGCGGACGTGTTGAGTGGTTCGACTTACCCTCCGGGTACGATGGCGCTCGCCAGAGGCCGGCCCTTCGCCTACGCAGGCGGACAGGTCAGCGTGCTGACTGTCGGCGGGCTGGCGCGGCGCATGGTGGACCTGTTCTGGCCGCTGGCCTCCGAAGCGGCCAGCTTCGCCCATCCTGACCGGCCGCCCGTCTTCCTGACCCTAGAGACGGCGCAGTATTACATGGCGCGCCTCGTCCGCCCGCTGCTGGATCAGGGCTACTTCGAGTCAGTCACCATTGACCGCAACCGCCTGTACAGCCAGATACTTGACAACCTGAACAAGTCCGCTGCGGTTGGCTTCCCGCATGTTGAGATTGGCGAGCGCCTTGAAGCCGCCTGGATCGGCGACCCGGCCCAGCGTCGCGTTTACGCCGATGCCCAGGAATGCGCCAATCGCTTCCGGGATTATTGTCTCGAATACAACCTGCTGGATTTCTCACTGCAACTGGAAATCTTCTGGGGGCATCTCTGGCCGCACCCGGCGGTGCGCGACTACCTGACCCACATCTACCACCACCTGATCTTCGACAACCTGGAAGAAGACATGCCGCGTGCCCATGACCTGATCCGCGAGTGGTTGCCCATCTTCGACTCGGCTTTGCTGATTTATGACCAGGGCGGCGGCTACCGGCGCTTCCTGGGCGCGGACCCCGAGTCCGCCTGGGAGTTGCGGGAGTTGTGTGATGGTAGCCCGAAATATGGCTACCATGATGCGCAAGCCGCGTTGGACGAGTCGTTCGTAGTATCGGAAGGGATCGAGCAGCTTTCCGATTCGCTGGCAGGTGTGATTGCGCCGGACCTCACCCCCCATCCCCCTCTCCCACCCTTCGACTTCGCTCAGGGCAAGCTGGGAGAGGGGGCGCAGGGGGTGAGGTACTTGGAATTCTCTGAGGCGCGTTTTTACCCTCAAATGCTCGATTGGGTCTCAGACGAGATCACGCGCCTGGTTTCCGAAGAGCAGATTCCCCCCTCCGAGATCGTGGTGCTGGCGCCCTATCTCTCCGATGCGCTGCGCTTTTCGCTGATGAACCGCATGGAGGCGCGCCGCATCCCAGTCCGTTCGCACCGGCCATCCCGTTCGCTGCGCGACGAACCCGCCGCGCAAGCCCTGCTGACCCTGGCCGCACTGGCGCATCCGGGATGGGAGGTCCGCCCGGGCAAATTCGACGTGGCCTATGCCTTCATGCTGGCCATCGAAGAGATGGATCTCGTCCGCGCCCAATTGCTGGCCGAGATTGTCTACCGGCTGCGGGATTTTTCGCTCTCGCCCTTCGACCAGATCAAGCCCGAGGTCCAGGAGCGAATCACCTTCATGTTGGGTGCTCGTTACTCGTCACTGCGTGACTGGCTGCTGGCTTATCGTGAAGGTGAGCCTTTGCCGTTGGATCATTTCCTGCGCAAGCTGTTTGGCGAAGTGCTTTCCCAGCCGGGCATTGGCTTCCACCGCAACCTGGACGCGGCGCGCGTCGCCGCCAGCCTGGTCGAATCGGTGCAGAAATTCCGCTGGGCGATGGAGCCAACATTCGTAGAGGCGGCTGCTCGTGAAGCACCCCCTATGGGCACGCCGCCGGGTGACGGGCATGGGAGCCCATCCGATATTTTTGAGCTTGGCAGAGAATACATTGCCATGCTGCAAGACGGCGTCATCGCCGCGCAGTACCTCGAAGCCTGGCGAGCCGAAACGGACGAAGCCGTGCTGGTCGCCCCCGCGCACACCTTCCTGATGATGAACCGCCCAGCGACGGTCCAGTTCTGGCTCGACCCTGGCTCCGGAGGCTGGGCCGAGCGCCTGTTCCAGCCGCTGACCCATCCCTATGTGCTCTCGCGTCACTGGGAACATGGTCGCCTGTGGACTGACGCCGACGAAGTTGGGGCCAACCAGCAAACCCTGGCGCGCCTGGTGACCGGTCTCCTGCGCCGCTGCCGGGAACGTGTCTATCTCGGACTGAGCGACCTGGGTGAGAGCGGCTTCGAGCAGCGCGGTGTGCTGCTGAAAGCGTTCCAAAAGGTATTGCAGGGAACAGGGCAACAGGATACGGATTGACGGAAATGAAACACAAGTTCCTACCAACCTGCATCATCGCCTGGATATGGCTCATTCTGCTTACATCGTGCAGCCCCGCTGGAATCGGCAGCTCCACTCCCCTCGCATCTCCCTCATCCAGCCCTACAGTGATTTGGGCGGTGGGCGATCTGGGCTGGGGCAGGGTGACAGGGCATGTCAACAATGCGATCACCGGCGAGCCAATCCCTGGCGCAATCGTGACCTGCGAGGGCTTTTCGTACACATCCCCGGCACGTTGTCAGGGCAGTACCACTACAGATTCCAATGGCGATTTCGCCTTCGAGAACGTTTTCTTCCACGACACTGACCGAATAACCATACGGGTGGAAGCCCCCGAGTTCGTCTCGCAAACTCTTACACAGGAGTTCTTCACCCAGCCTGAATTCTACGTCAACGTAACCCTGATGCCAGTCGGCGTCACTCCCATGATCTGCTGCACGCCTCCAGCCTGCACTGCCAACGAAACGTACTACTGTCCCGGCGAATGTCCCTGCGGATGCGGCACCACCTGCGCAACCAAGACCGCCACTCCCACGCCGCTCTACTTCGTCTGCGTAGACTGCGAGTTCGGGTCCGCATTGGAAGCCATCTGTCCCCTGGCCAGCGGTGAGGAGACGATTCGGGAACTACTGATCCCTTATGGCGAAGTGCAGAGTGCAATGGCTAGCGGCCATGCCTGTCTGTACGTGTCCACATTCGATGGGAATTGGGGCTACCTGTATTACGTGGATGAGGCGACTTCAACGGTTGAATTTGTCGTTATTAACCCGAACTTGCTGACCCCCTCTCCTACCGTAGACATCAACAGCCCGATTCCCTACACACCCTTGCCTGACTTTACGGAAACACCCACATGGACACCCACACCACCTTGAGCGCAATATCTGCCGTGTTTTAGGCGTTAATCTGTCACCTGACATTGGAACACCTTCATGGAATTTACCCCTCGCCCCTCCCAATCCGAAATCCTCGCCTATCGCGGCGGCAAGATGGGCATCTCCGCTGTGCCGGGCAGCGGCAAGACACACACCCTCTCGGCGCTGGCGGCTGAGATCATCGCGCGCGGCGAGCTTGGCCCTGACCAGGAAGTGCTCATCGTCACGCTGGTCAACTCGGCGGTGGACAACTTTTCCAGCCGGGTCAGCGGCTTTATCCAGGAGCACGGACTGCTGCCGCACATTGGCTACCGCGTCCGCACGCTGCACGGGCTGGCGCACGACATCGTGCGCGAGAAACCGGCCCTGGTTGGGCTGGAGGAGCGCTTCAGCATCATTGACGAGCACGAAGCCGACTTCATCCGCAAGGAAGCCGCCCAGGCCTGGCTGCAGGCCCATCCCTATGCTTTGGATGACTACCTCGATCCGGCCATGGACGACTCCAAGCGCGATTGGGTGCGCCGCCAGCAGTTGCCCGAACTGGTGGACAGCCTGGCGTTGAGCTTCATCCGCTCGGCCAAGGATCGCCGCCTGTCGCCCGAAGATTTGCGCCTTGCCCTAGACCGTCAGCCCGCCGCGCCTGTCGCCGGAGGGGGGCTGCCGCTGGCCGAGATGGGCTGGGAGATCTACGCCAACTACCAGCGCGCCCTCACCTATCGCGGCGCGGTGGACTTCGACGACCTGATCCGCCTGGCGCTGCGCCTGCTCGAACTGGACGCCGAGTTCCTCGAGCGCCTGCGCTACCGTTGGCCTTTCATCCTGGAGGACGAGGCCCAGGATTCCAGCCAGTTGCAGGAGCAGATATTGCGTCTGCTTTCAGGGCCGGAAGGAAACTGGGTGCGCGTCGGCGATCCCAACCAGGCCATTTTCGAGACCTTCACCACTGCCAACCCCCGTTATCTGCGCGACTTCATCGCCCACGAGGCCGACTTTCGCCGTGAACTTCCCGATTCGGGCCGCTCGCAGCCTTCGATCATCGCCCTGGCGAATTATCTGATTGATTGGGTGAATGGGGAACATCCGCACTCGTCCGTCCGCGACGCGTTGACCGTGCCTTACATCCGACCTGCACCCGAAGGTGATCCCCAGCCTAACCCGCCCGACGACCCGAAAGGCATCTGTTTGATCGGGCGCAAATTCACCCCCGACGAGGAGGTCGCGGCGGTGGTCGACTCGCTCGAGAAATGGCTGCCCGAGCACAAAGACTGGAGCGTGGCCGTGCTGGTGCCGCGCAACCAGCGCGGTGTGGAGGTCATCGAAGCGCTGAAGAAGCGCAAGATTGACTACATCGAGTTCCTGGCCAGCACAGCCTCCACGCGCGCCGCAGCCGGCGCGCTGGGCAATGTCTTCGCCTACCTGGCCGACCCGCAGTCCACCGCCAAGCTAGCGCGGGTGTATCAGGTCTGGAGGCGTGACTGGCGCGAAGGTGTAGATGACCAACGCGCTTTGTACAAGCATGTCCCGGAGCTGCTGCGCAAGTGCCGTGAGGTGGAATCCTTCCTCGCCCCACGCCCCGACCGGGATTGGCTTGTAGATTTAAGACGAGCTGATTCAGGGATTCCTGACCCTGAAACAGGGGTGACCGAAGGTCTCAACCGCCGCTCTGGGCGGAGACCTACGGTCACAGTTCCGTCGGGGTCAGAGACTCCCGACGAGCAGGTGCTTGAGGAGCTCGAATCCTTCCGTACCATCGTTCGCCGCTGGCAGGGTACGACCCTGCTCCCGATCGACCAGATGATCCTGACCCTGGCGCAAGACCTGTTCACCGAAGTCGTCGACCTGGCCCTGGCTCACAAGCTGGCGCTGGTACTGCGTCAGGCCGCCGACGATCACGCCAACTGGCGCCTGCCCGAGCTGACCGGCGAGCTGGGCGTGATCGCCCGCAACGAGCGGCGCTTCATCGGCTTCAGCAGCGACGATTCGGGTTTCGACCCAGAGCAGCACAAGGGCAAGGTGGTGGTCACGACCATGCACAAGGCCAAGGGCCTGGAGTGGGAGCGTGTCTACCTGATGTCGGTCAACAACTACGATTTCCCGTCCGGCCAGCCCAACGACCGCTACATCCCGGAGAAGTGGTTTGTGCACGCCGGTCTGAACCTGGAGGCCGAGACGCTGGCACAA
>JALHUM010000015.1 GCA_022865905.1 Anaerolineales bacterium
AGGTGAAACAGCTATTGGCTTAATGGGTGGATTTTCGATGTGCCCGATGCGTTCCAATTGGTCGCGCAGGATGGCTTCTTTGGCGCGCAGTTGCGCCGCGTAGGTCATGTGCTGGTAATGACAGCCGCCGCAGGACCCCACCCCCGGCCCCTCCCCTCCGCCTACGGCGGCGGAGAGGGGAGTAAAAAAGTGTTTGCATTTGGGCGCGATGCGCTCCGGCGAAGGCTCCAGCACCTCGATCAATTCCGCGCGAGCGTGACCGCGCTTCTCTTCCACGATGCGGGCGCGGACAGTCTCACCCGGCAGCGCAAAAGGGACGAAAACGGCGCGGCCGCTTGCCCCTGACAGGGGGGCGTGCAATTTGCCGAGGGCGTCGCCTCCGTAGGTAAGTTTATCGAGAGTGAAGGTGAGACCGGAACTCATGCCATAAAGTGTAATAGTAGCCTAAGGCTACCATAATGAGTAAAACGCAATCATCGGGAGCAGCGCAACTCCCAAAGTTCTCCCAATACAGTTTCCAGCCGCGCCGCCAGCAGGTCAGGCTTATCGATGGTCACGTCTTCTTCGTTCTAGAAAACAGCAAAGGGTACAGAGATATCGCGAACTCGAACAAAGCCGCTTTCGGCAGGCGCGAGCGCGGCCCAGTCATCCTCTCGATAGAGCCGTTCCATCTTCCCGTCGGATAGGCCATGCTCCAGGATGCTGTCTGGGCGTTGCGGGTTGAAACGGCGCCGATTCTTGCGCAGCGATTCGGCGAAAGATACGTTTACGTAAACGATGGCAGCCTTTTGCAGTAGATCGTCTGCCAGGTGAGAAAACGCCTCGCCGTAACCTCCATGCTCATTGCCGCGCGAAAACTCAACCAGCGCCGTCGTGTGATCGTGGTAGGTCGGGTCATCGCGCAGGCTTTTCTGGTAATCCAGGCTGAGACGCTCGATCAGCAGGTGCCAATAAGTGGGATGCTTGAAGTAGCCGTCCTCGTCGGTGTAGAGACGGGGCTGTCCCAGCTGCTGGCTCAGGATGTGGTCTTCCTCGAACCAAGTCCACAGCATGGGAAAATCGTCCAGGATGTCCAGTCCGGTAATGTGATAACGGCCGCGGCGGACATCCGGCGCGGTGTGCTTCAGGAAATCAATGATCTCGCTTTTTCCAGAGGCAGGACGGCCGATCAGGATGAGAACGTCGAAAGTGTCATGATCCATCGTGGAAAAGTAGCTCTTCCGCTTTTCTCAGGAAAAAGGAAAAAACACCTAAACACGAAGGTCATGAAGGAGCGCGAAGTAAAGCCTATGAAAAAAGGGCATTTTTCCCCCTTGCGTCACTTTGCCGTCTCGCACCGGCGTGCCGCCAGTGTTCGCCTGTCCTGGCGGCCAGGCCAGGGCGGCACGAACGGTGTGTCCTTCGTGTTGAGACTCTTCACCTACGAGAAAACAGAGCCTTGAGCAGCGCT
This sequence comes from Anaerolineales bacterium, assembly GCA_022865905.1. Taxonomy (GTDB): domain Bacteria; phylum Chloroflexota; class Anaerolineae; order Anaerolineales; family Villigracilaceae; genus CG2-30-58-95. The sequence goes on from JALHUM010000015.1 coordinate 1,451, forward strand.
GCATCTATTTCAGGAAGATTGCGAGGATCTGGTTCTGGAAGAGGGCCAGGATGATCATGACCATAACGAAAGAACCAGCCAGGATGCCGATGCGCTTCAAGTCGCGCTTGATGACGCTGTAATCTGGGTTGAATTCAGACCTGCCGGACGAAGAAACGGAGGCGGATGCGGATACAGTGCGGCTGGCTCGACGTTTGCTTTTCTTGCTCATAGATTCTCCTAAGGGTTTTGAAGTTTTGCAGAGACAACGATACGCTTGTTGTCAATCAGATAAGGATAACAGGAAATCAACGTGACGGTCGGGTCGCCGGTCGCGGCCATGACCTCGACCTGTGTCGGCTCGACGATCTGGCTGCCGGTCACAACGTAGATATATTGGTGCTGGGCGGTGTACAGAATGACCTGGTCGCCGGGCTGGAGGTTGATGAGATCGCGGAAGATCTCGCCGAAAACATCATCGTGGCCCGATAGCACGACGTTGCCAACCTGACCGGGGTTGGCTGAACCGATGTGCTGTCCGACGCCTTTCTTCAACTGGTCCCAGCCGTCGCCTTGAACGACGGGCGCATCCACGCCAATGGCTGGGATCTGGAGGCGGATCGCCTGCTCCGGGCCGGGCGTCGGGATGGGCAGGTTGGCCAGCGACTGCACCAACGGACGCAGGTGTTCGGGGATCTCGGCCTCGTTGGGCTGCGCGCCGCCGGGCGAAGTGGGCGGCGTGTGGCCGGAGGGCAGGACAACCGCCGTAATGAGCGGCGTGGGCGAGAGCGTCGGCTGTTGCAGCGCGGCAGCTACCTCTTGATTGAGCGTGCGCAGCAATCCCATCCCATTGAACAGGATGCCTGCCAGTCCCACCACGGCCAGGATCTCCACAACCAACAGGATACGATCCATCCAGCGGCGGCGCAGCGAGCGGACCGGTTCGGGAGGCGGACCTCCATCCGGCGTGTCGAGAGCCGGCTCGGAGCGCCATTCCTCCAGGGCAGATGGCGGCAGGTCGGGCGCCAGCGTCACCGCCCGGCCTGTGCGGCGGAAGCGTTGCAATCGCTGTTGGCGGGCGACGCGACGTTTATCCAGCAGCAGGCGGCGCAGTTCCTGTTCCGAAAATTCTTCAGGCGACTTGGGCATAGCAGCAGGGAGATTATACCTCGACTAAGGCGGGGATTTTGGCGGTATAGAAAATTGACTAACCCTTGACCGGCTTTTTCCCCCATGATAAACTTTGCCCATCTTCAAAGAAAGGAGGCGCACTTCATGGAAAAAAGCTCGTTTTCAAGTCTTCGCACCGATGCCGCCAGCGGTATCTTTGTGCATCCGCGGAGTGCGCCTGTTCACCGGTAAGTTGCATCTTTAGCTTATTGCGGCCACGGTGCGCTCCCGCCCGTGGCTATATTTATTCATTTTCGCGGCCATGGGCGTATCCTGTGGCCGCTTTGTTTTTCTTCTCGCCGCCGGGTCCATCCTGGAGGAAGCCATGCCAATCACTGCACGCCCCTACCAGGGTGAACGAGATCTAAAGAAGAATGGAGAATGACATGACTAAACAATCGAAGCAAGAAAACATCATTTTGCCCGAGGCCCCGGCCATCCCCAGCCTGACCTTTCGCGGCTTCCGAGGCGAGGTGGATTTTCCGCTCATGCTGGCCGTGATAAATGGCAGCAAGGACGAGGACGGCATCCAGCGCTCCGAAACGCCTGAGGAAGTCAAGAACAATTATCAGCACCTGGTCAATTGCGATCCCTACCGGGATATGCTTTTCGCCGAGGTGAACGGTCAGGTGATCGCCTACAACCGGGTCTTCTGGGAACAACTGGAAGATAAAACCCGCCTTTACAATCTCTTTGGCTTTTTGCTGCCCCAATGGCGGCGGAAAGGGATTGGCACGGTCATGTTGCGCCACGCCGAGCGCCGCCTGCGTGAGATCGCGACCGGACACCCGCAGGATGGGGAACGTTTTTTCCAGTCCTTCGGGGCGGATACCGAGAAGGGCGCGCTGGCTTTATTGGAATGCCAGGGTTTCAAGCCGATCCGCTACGAGCTTGACATGCGGCGCGACCTGAGCGAGCCTTTCCCGGATACGCCCATGCCCGAAGGGCTGGAAGTACGCCCGGTCGACGAGGCACATGTCTGGCCAATCTTCGACGCCATGAACGAAGCCTTTCGCGACCATTGGAGCTACCGCCAGGAGAGCCGGGAAGAATTCGAAGGCTGGATGAACAGCCCAACCTACAATCCAAAGCTCTGGAAGGTGGCCTGGGATGGCGACCAGGTGGCAGGCATGGTGCTGAACTTCCTCAACCCGGTCGAGAACGAAGAATACAAGCGCAAGCGCGGCTACACCGAGGGCATTTGTGTCCGCCGCACATGGCGCAAGCGCGGATTGGCGCGTTCTCTCATCGTGCAAAGTATGAAGATGTTCAAAGAGATGGGCATGACCGAAACCGCGCACGGCGTGGACGCCCAGAACTTGAGCGGCGCGCTGCGCCTCTATCAGAGCGTCGGCTACCGCCAAGTCAAGCTGCGCACGATTTTCCGCAAGCCAATGGATAAGGAATTTGTCCCATCGTAGAATCAGTGTACAATCACTGGAAGAACACAAACGAGGACGGACGAAAACCATAGTGATTGATCTCCGTCCGTCCCCGGCTTTCCGTCACGAAAGGAGACTTTCCAATGAACCTGCGTTGCTCTTATTGCCAGACCATGTTCGCCTTGAGCCGTGAGACTATGCTCATCGCGCTCGAACAGATGGAAGCGGAGGGTTTGCATCACTATGATGCCCACTGCCCAAAGTGCCGCCGCGCCAACAGTATGTCCCGCGACCGGTTGGAGAAGGCCTCTCCCGGCTGGCGCGAGGCGCTTATAGAAATGCAAAAGCAGGCTGCGAAAGCCGAGAAGGAACAAGTCGCGGCGGTCGAAGAGAAACCAGCAAAGGCATCGGCGAAGCCCGTCGCGGCGAAAGCTAAATCCCCAGCCAAGATCGAGGCAGCCAAAAAGCCAGCCGCGGCTACCAAAGCCAGTCCTGCTTCCAAGACCGAGAAACCTTCCCCGAAGGGGAAGAAACCCGCCACCGGAACCAAGTCGAAATGACCATACGCGCCGTATATTTTGACCTGGGCGGCGTCATTGTCCGCACCGGGGACCGCGAGCCGCGTGCGAAATTGGCCGAGCGCCTCGGCATGAGCTATGAGGAACTGGCCAAAGCTGTCTTCGAAAACGAGAGCAGCCGGCGCGCCAGCCTCGGCGCAGTAAGCCCGCAAGAGCATTGGGCGGACGTCATCCAACGCCTGGGCCTACCGCCCTCCGAAGCTGATAGCGTGCGGCAGGAGTTCTTTGCCGGTGACACCCTCGACCTCGACTTGATCAACTTCCTCCGTTCCCTGCGCCCGAAGTATCGCACGGGGCTGCTCAGTAATGCCTGGTCGGACATGCGCGAATACCTCGTCAGCCAGAAAATTGACGATGCCTTCGACCAATTGATCATCTCTGCTGAGGTCGGCATCATGAAACCCGATGCCCGTATTTACCAGCTTGCGCTGGAAAAGCTGGGCGTTGCCCCTGCAGAAGCCGTCTTCGTGGACGACTTCGCCGTCAACATCGAAGGGGCACGCGCAGTCGGCATGTACGCCATTCAATTTACCCGGCTGGATCAAACGGTGGAGGAACTGAAGAAACTTCTAAACGATCACAGGTGAGCGCCACCCGACTGGATAATCGAAAACGATCACTCAGGTGACTGTCACTGTTTAGCGACAGTCATCTCTCAATGTGCGATTTCGAAACACGCAATTTGAAACTCATGCAGGTTTTCCTCTCGCAATTTGCCCAAGTCCGCAGGCTGAACCGTCCGGCCAAGTTCTTTCTGCTGGCGCTCCTGTTCGATGGCTTCCTCTTCAGCGGCTGGAACCTGTTCTTCAACTTCTACATCCTGGAAGCCGGATTCAGCCGCGAGTACCTGGGGCTGATCAACGCCATGCCATCCATCGCCGCGCTGATCTTCGGCGTCCCGATGGGCATGCTATCCGACCGGATTGGGCGCAAGCGCGCCATGATCCTGGGCTTCACGGCTGCGAACGTGGCGATCATCATCATGTGCAGCGTGCGCCAGCCGCTGGTCATGCTGGCGATGGCCTTCGTCTGGGGTGTCAGCAGTCAGTTATTCGTGCTCAGCCAGGCGCCGTTCATGATGAAGGTCTCTGACGACTCCAGCCGTGACCTGCTGTTCAGTATGAGTTTCGGGGTCTTCCCGTTGGCCAACACGTTCGGCAACGCTGTTGCGGGCCTGCTCCCTGGCCTGTTCAGCCGCCTGTTCGGCGTGGCCGATCACAGTGCCCTGGCTTATCAGGCTGTCCTGCTCACGAGCGTGATTTCCAGCTTCCTGGTGCTGGTGCCGATCGCCTTCATCCGCGAGCCGCAGACCCGGTTGGAGGTCGAGCAAACCGTGTCGCCCCGGCCACCCAAGCAATCCATGTGGAACATACTGATCCGCCCCCTGACCCTCAAACTGGCGCTCCCCAACCTGATGACCGGCTTCGGCGCGGCGTTGCTCATCCCGTATCTGAACCTCTTTTTTGTTGAACGTCACCATGTGACCGACCAGACTCTGGGGCTTCTGTTCAGCGCCTCTGCCTTGCTGATCGGCGTGGCCAGCTTCATCGGGCCGCGGCTGGTCGGCAACCTGGGCGGCAAGATACGCATGATCGTGCTGGTGCAGTCTGCCAGCCTGGCCTTCCTGCTGGTGCTCGGCTTCTCGTCCCTCGTCTGGCTGGCGGTGGTCGGCTTCCTGGTACGCGGCACCCTGATGAACATGGCCGCGCCGCTCTTCGACGCCTTTGCCATGGAGCACACCCCGGAGGCCGAGCAGGGCGCGGTCAACAGCATCCGCTCCTGGGCATGGAATTTCGGCTGGGCGGTCGGCCCGTACATTTCCGGCCTGGTGCAGGCGCGCTACGGTTTCACGCCGCTTTTCATCAACACGGCCATTCTATATGCCATCGCCATCGGCGTCACCTGGCTGTTCTTTGGCCGTAAGCGTC
>JALHUM010000106.1 GCA_022865905.1 Anaerolineales bacterium
ATAGCTGATAGCCTCGCTCCGCGCCCTACCCTCCACGCTCACCCTCCTCGACCTATGCGCCCCATCTTCCTTTCCTCCGAATCCCGCCTGCGTGCCGGTTGGCGGCTGCTGATCCAAACCCTTCTATTGCTCGTGCTGACCCTCTGTATTGGCATTCCCGCCATCCTGGTGCCGATGGCGCTCGAAACGCCGCCGCACACCCTGTTGTCGCCAGCAATGGCCCTTCCTGAATTGTTTATTTCGCTGGCAGTGGAATTCCTAGCGATTACAATATCCATATTTGTGGCGCGGCGCTTTCTGGACAAGCGTTCATTAATCAGTTTGGGGTTGAAACTCAACCTGCAAGCACTCTACGACCTGTTGGCTGGCATCGTTATTACCGGCTTCATGATGGGATTGATTTACCTCATCATGTGGTCATTGAGCTGGATCCAATTCGAGGGCTTTTCCTGGCAAAGCGCACGACCGGCAGCGGCTATCATAAACACTCTGCTCGTCTTCCTGGCTTTTATTTTGGTCGGCTGGAACGAGGAACTGCTCAGCCGCGGCTACCATTTGCAAAACCTGGCCGACGGTCTCAATCTTCCCTGGGGCGTGATCCTTTCCTCCGCCATATTCGGCGTTCTGCACCTGGCCAATCCAAGCGCCACTTGGCGATCCGCCCTGGGCATCTTCCTGGCCGGGCTGTTCCTGGCTTATGGCTATTTGCGCACCAGGCAACTCTGGCTGCCCATCGGTCTGCACATTGGCTGGAACTTTTTCGAGGGCGCGGTGTTTGGCTTTCCAGTGAGCGGTATGGAATTCTACCGTCTCGTCCGGCACACGGTCAGCGGCCCGGAGCTGTGGACGGGCGGCGCGTTCGGCCCGGAAGCCGGGTTGGTCGTGCTGCCGGCGTTGGCGCTCGGCGCGGTGTTGGTTCACGCGTATGCAACGGTCAAACGAAAAGATAGATATACCCATTGAAGTTATCTTCCTCGACCTCGGCAGTACCTTGATCTACGCCCAAGAACCCTGGCCTCCGGTCCTGGTTCGCGCCGACCAGGAATTGGTCAGGTACTTGCGCCAGGCCGGCTTCCTGATAGATAGCACGGCTCTTCACGGCAATTTCGACACCTTCCTGGATGCCTATTACGCTCACCGGGATAAGGATAAGGTCGAAACCACCACCTTCGTTTTTCTGCGCGACCGGCTGACCGAGAGCGGTTACGGCAGTGTTCCGGACCCGATCCTGCGCCGCGCCTTAGGCTCCATGTACGCTGTTGCCGAGCGCAACTGGTACGTGGAGGAGGATGCCATCTCCACGCTGGCAAGTCTGAAGGAGGAGGGCTACCGCCTGGGGCTGATCTCCAATACTTCCGACGATAACAACGTACATGCGCTCGTTGACCAGTGCGGTTTCCGTCCGTTCTTTGATCTCATCCTCACCTCGGCTGGCTGCGGATACCGCAAACCGCACCCGCGCATCTTCCAGATCGCCCTCGAGCACTTCAGCATTAAGCCTGGGCAAGCCGTCATGGTTGGCGACACGCTCGAGGCGGATATCGCCGGAGCGAACAGCCTAGGAATTTACAGCGTCTGGATCACACGGCGAACCGAAAGCTCCGACCCCTCGATAGCCCCAGAACAGCCCTTCGACACCGTTCGCGCCGCAAGCGCCGGCGCGCCGCCAGTTCGTGACGGAAAGCTCAAGACGTCGACTCAAGATGCTGGCTCAGGGTCTGATCCTTCGACCGTCCTTCGGCAGGCTCAGGATATCAGCTCAGGACAAGTCCCCGCCATCCAGCCGATGGCTGTAATCCAGGCATTGAGCGTACTCCCTGCGCTGCTGGCAAGTCTGCGTCAAACCAGTCCGTGATAGAATTGACCCACACTTATGGCCAACGCAGCCCCATCACCCCCTTTGCGAAAATCAATCTTCCCTTACCTGGCTCTCGCCATCGGCATCCTGGCGCTGAGTTTTTCAGCCATGTTCGTGCGCTGGGCGGACGCTCCCGGCCCCATCACCGGCTTCTACCGCATCTTATTCGCCGCGCTCATTCTGCTGCCATTTTTCGCCAGACGTTGCGCAAAGCAGTGCACAATCAATAAAACGAACGTTATCTTCCCCATCCTCGGCGGGCTATTCTCCGCCCTTGACTTGGCAACCTGGAACTCGTCACTGAATTACACCACCGCCTCGAACGCCACCCTGCTGGGCAACACCGCGCCTCTTTGGGTGGCGTTGGCGGCATTGCTGATGTTCCACGAAAAGCTAAAAAAGGGCTTCTGGTTTGGCCTCGGATTGGCACTGGTCGGTGCGGCGTTAGTGATGGGCAACGACTTTTTCATACATCCCAAGATAGGTCTCGGAGACCTGATGGCGACCGCGGCGGGCATATTCTACGCCGGGTACTACCTCGCCACACAGCGCGGTCGTCAACATCTTGACCCGATCACTTACATCTGGTTGGTGACTGTCAGCGCCAGCGTTGGCCTGCTGGTAATCAACCTTGCCCTGGGTTTCACCCTAACCGGCTACACGACCCAAACCTGGCTGGTCTTCCTCGCAACGGCCCTCGTCTCGCAGATCATCGGCTACGTGGCGGTTTCCTATGCCTTAGGCCACCTGCCCGCTTCAGTCGTCGCGCCGACCATGATCGGCCAACCGGTGATGACCACCATCCTCGCCATCCCTTTACTGAACGAAATCCCACAGCCCATCCAATTGCTGGGCGGAATTGCAGTGCTGGCAGGTATCTACCTGGTGCACCAGTCGCATGGACGGAACCAGCCAGGCAAATTGGATGCTTAAAAGCCTTGCATACATCGTCCAATTTCTATATACTGAAGTCACCCGGTCCAATTTGAAGTACTGAAATCACCCGATCTTATTTGAAGTAAGGAGGAAGACGCCATGTACCTTCAAGAAATTCTCGAGGTTGCTGTAGGGTTGGTCTTCGTGTGGCTAGTCGTGAGCCTGGCTGCTATGCAATTCCAGGAATGGATCGCCAACTTATTCAAATGGCGCGCCAAAGGCCTGGAAGGTGCTATCCGCTCCATGCTTGGCGGCGAGCAGGAAGGCCGGGCGCTGACCGACTTGCTTTATCAACATCCGCTAATCGCCGGCTTGAGTTCCAGTTCTCACAAGAAGCCTTCCTACATCCCAGCCAATAAGTTCGCGCTGGTTCTATTCGATATCGTTATGACTGCTGGCACGGAGGTCTTACCAGTTTATCACGCCCTGGAAGATGTCAAAGCTCAGGTAGCTTCTATATCCAATCCGGATCAGAAAAGGATGGCGACGGAAGATTTCGAGGCGTTGCTGGCGACCGCCAAACAGATCGCCAGGACGCAACTTGGTGATGCAGCCGTTGACAGTCTCAAGATGCAGATCCAGAACTTCGGAGAAAAAAACCCCGATTTGAAGCCTTCAATCGAACTTGCGCTCTCCAACATCGATTCTTACTATCAAAAGTTGATCGAGGAACAGCGTAAGATGCCAACAGCCGAACAAGATAAAGATTTAACGCTCCACCAACTTAGGCTTGGCTTGCTCGCTATGGACTCAGTCTATCCCAATGCGAAGAAAGCACTAAGCACGTTGTTGACCGGCGTGGAAGAATATGTAAAGGAAGGCGAACAGGCACTGGCAACGGGACGGAAAAACGTCGAAACGTGGTTCAACGACTCGATGGATCGTCTCTCTGGGTGGTATAAACGAAGGGCTCAGCTCGTCGCTTTTTTAATAGGCCTTGTCCTGGCCCTCCTCCTGAATGTGGATACCATCAACGTCACCATTTCATTATGGCGTGAGCCGACCTTGCGGCAGGTCATCGTTGCCCAGGCCGATACTTACATTCAGCAGTACGAGGAAACACCCTCCCCCACAGAGACGCCTGTCCCCGGCGCGGCCAACGAAACACCAGCGATCGGCGCGCCAACCCAAAAAGCGGTTGACCCGGCCAAGGCAATTGCCGATTTGAAAGAAAAATTGACGGTGCTCAATATTCCCTTCGGCTGGACACTGACCCCCTTCGACACGGGCGGCAAGCAGTGCACCCTCATCCCGACCAATGACACCCAGATATTCGGCTTATCTAGCAAGAACGAACTGGGAGAACCAGTCTGCAAATATATCTCCAATTTTCCAAGAGACTGGCCGAGCGGGCTTAGCAAGCTCTTCGGTCTCCTGATGACCGGCGCGGCCGCAGCCCAAGGCGCGCCATTCTGGTTTGACATTTTGAAGAAACTCATCAACGTCCGCAGCACGGGGCCGAACCCGGCGGAAAAGCCGGCGGGATAACCGATTACACTTCCAAAGAACAGGGCTGCCTTGTCGCAGCCCTTCTTCTTTTCACAAAAGGTAACTGCTCAGGAGTGTCACCCTGAGGGAGCATTCTTCCCTGCCCTTGCGGGCTGGGCAAGGGTGCGCCCGCAGGGTCACCCAGCCAGCCGGAGGAGATTCTTCGCCGCTGGAAGAGCATCAGCGGCTCAGAATGACAACCTGGCTGAGCGGTTGCCACAAGAGGCTTATAATTGGACTCTTGCAAATTTTCCCTTGATGAGTCCGCGCTCTCCCTGGCCTAGCCCGCCAGGGCAGGCTAGCGCGGGCTGTGAGCGCCAGAGAGCGCTCACTTATCTAAATATTTGAGCGAAGATCGCTTCTTATGCAAGAGGTCTAATATCGCGGCAAATTCCATCGAAAGGATGCAGGACTCAATGCCAAGCAAAGTATTTTACGGTTCACCCAGACAGTCGCGGCTGGAGGCCAAAGAAACCCTCCCCGCCAAACTCGACCTGATCCTCGAGCAGCTCCACCTGCGCGACCGCGTCAAGGATGAACGCGTCATCATTAAAATGCACACCTCCAACAACATCGGCTACGCAACCATCCATCCAATCTTCGTGCGTAAGGTGGTGCAGGCAATCAAGGATGGCGGAGGCAAGCCCTTCGTGGCCGATGTCTCTTGGGACACCGCCGGAGCCGAACAGCGCGGCTACTCGACGGAGGTCCTGGGCTGCCCCATTTACCCGGTTGCAGGTCCGGATGAGAAGTATTACTATGAGCATGAGCGACCTTATAAGAGCATCCAATCCTGGAAGGTAGCGGGTTTCGTCCAGGATGCCTCGTTCATGGTCAATTTCGCCCACGTGAAAGGACATCCCTCCTGCGGTTTCGGCGGCGCGCTCAAGAACCTCGCCCTCGGCTGTATGGCCGGCGAGACGCGCGGTCAGATGCACGATGCGATGCACTATGATCCATACTGGTTCCCGGAGAAATGCCCGGACGCCGAAACGCGCCGGAAGATCGCCGAATCCTGCCCGGCTGAAGCCATCGTCGAGGATAAGAAGAACCCTGGGCAGATGCACCTGCACATGGAACAATGCAACCAGTGCGGCCGCTGCCTGCAAGCAGCCCCGCCCGGAAGCTTGAAAATTGACCCGGTTAATTTCCACACGTTCATGGAAGCCTGCGCCATTTCAGTCAGCGAAGTGATGTCCACGTTCGAAGCGGGCAAAGCCATCCATCTCAACCTCGCCACGCTCATGACCCCTGTGTGCGATTGTTTTGGCTTCACCACCATGCCCATCCTGCCGGATTCCGGCATCTTCGGCTCGGATGACATCGTCGCCCTTGAACAGGCAACATTGGATATCATTGGCAAGACGAAACTTATCGAGGAGAACCTGCCGCTGGTCTGGGATATCCACTTCCGGGAAGGGCACCCATTTTGTCAACTGCATGGCCCTTACAAAGACCCCTACAAGATGACCGAATACGCTGAACAATGCGGCCTCGGCAGCCGCGAGTACGAGCTGGTGGATGTTTACCCGCTCGAAAAGGTGGAGCGCGCCGCGTTGCCGTATACACCGGCATAGTAGAATAAAAAGTGATGTGTTTTAGTAAAGAAATGGCGGGACAACCTTGCCTGTCACGAACAGAAACATCACCCCCAGCAGGCAAACCACGAACAAAAGCATCACCGATAGGATAAAACGCTGTTGAGCGTTCATGCCCATTACCTGGTTCAAAGACGGCTTGGGCGGTTCCACTTCTTCCTGAACGGGAACAACTTCCTCTTTGAATTGTGACGAGGCGGCCTGGTCGCGCAAATTATCTAACATAGTAAACCTAGCTTTGCAGTCTGTCCTGTAAAAGTATATCACACAACCGGACGCAGGTGGACCTCCCCAAAGCGCACGGAAAATATCTCCCCTTGCGGTGAACGCATTCGCAGACTCCCGTCGCTATCCAGACCCTCGACCTGTCCAACCTGGATCGGCTGGCCCTCCGCCCAAACCTGGACCTGCTCGCCGCGGTAAGCCAGGCGCGCTTCCCAAGCCTGGATAAACTCGCCTGATCCCAAGCGCGGACGCCAGGCGATCAGCGCGGTGAGAATATCATGAAGCAACGCTACCCGCTTGACGCTCAAGCCGGTGGCCGTCTCCAGGCTGATGGCCGGAAAATCAAGCGATTCTACCGCCGGGACGGCTTCTGCGCGCACGTTCAGCCCGATCCCCAAGACCACGCTCTCGGCCTGGCTTCCAAGCCAGACCGTCTCAGCCAGTATCCCACACAGCTTGCGCCCTCGCACAAGAACATCGTTGGGCCACTTGATCTCCGGCTTCAAACCATATTTCTCTTCTAGCGCAGAGACGACAGCCAGCGCGCCCAGCGCAGAGTACAAGGCAATGGACTCCCCCTCTTCCACCGCTGGACGGAGAACCAGGCTGCAAGCCAGGGCTGACCCGGCCGGCGTGATCCAACTACGTCCGACCCGGCCGCGGCCGGCCGTTTGCTCGTCGGCGACGACCAGCGCCAGGTCCGCTGCGCCCTCGGAGGCCCAGGCCAGGGCCACGTCATTGGTCGAACCAATCTGGTTAAAAAACCGGACGCCGCCCAGGGGCAAGTCCGAAAGGATTCTACGAAGTGTGCGCTCGTTCATAAGCACACAGAAACCCGGTTTCACGAAGACTGGGTTTCTATTCTAAGACTAAGGAAGAACGTACCATGGATTGACAAAGCCGCCATTCAAGCGAATTTCGAAATGCAGGTGCGCGCCGAACGAGTTGCCTGTATTCCCGGCCAGGCCGATAAAATTACCTGCGTAGACACCCTGGCAGGGAACAATATTGATCTGGCTGAGGTGGGCATAGAGCGTGAAGTAACCATTGCCATGGTCTATCATGATCACGTTGCCGTAACCGTAGTTCCAGCCACTCTGCGCCATCGTTACCACGCCGTTGTCGGCCGCATAAACCACGCCGCTGTCGCCATCCGCGATGTCAATTCCCAGGTGGCCGGACCAATAATCATTGCCTGAGAGGTAATGGTTAGACGCCGGCCAGACGAATGCGCCGCTGCTGACCGGCCCGCCGCCGCAGGCGGTACCGGAAACACTCGCCGTGCCAGACCTGCCGCGCGCAATCGTCGGTATGATCCACTGGACGAACTCACGCTTTCCGCCCGGCACCATCACGTATGTGCCCGGTTTTATTTCTGGATTGGTCAGATCAATGTCATTTCCGGGCCAATCCAGGATGTCATCCGGTGTGGCTTTGTATTTCGCGGCGACGGCCTCAATCGTATCCCCTGCCTGCCATGAATAGTAGACACCATCCACTGGAGGAATCTTTAAAACTTGACCGACGCGGATGCTATCCGGGCTATCTTGAAGGAGGTCGTAATTCGCCCACAGCAGTGTCTCTGGCTGGATGTTGAATTGCTTGGCAATGGCAAAGACCGAGTCGCCGCTCCGGACTGTGTATTCTTCCGAGTAATAGCGCGCCTGTTCGGGGATACTGGTTTTCAGGGAGACCAGGCGAGGTATGCCTTTCGTAATGGGGGCTGAAAGGCTGGTCAAAGATGGCATTTTGCCAGCTTCTGCCGTTGGGGCTGTCGTTGGGGAGAATTCCGGTGTGGAGGGGGACTCGAGGGGTTGGATCTTCCAGAATGTAAAACCAAGCAGCGAGATAACGATAAAACCGGTCACGACCCAACTGAAAAAGTTGAACAGGCGCGCAGATTGCATGTTTGTACTCGTAAGGTTTACATCTCTTCTGTCAAATTTTCCAGGAATTCCTGATTGTTCCTCGTCCTCGACAGGCGTTGCAAGATAGCCTCTGTCGCCACGGCGGTATCCATACCGGCGCCCTGAGGCGGTGTGGAGATCATTTGAATGTACATGCGCCGCATCAGCCAAACACGCTGGATTAGGTCCGGGCCAAGCAGCAATTCCTCGCGGCGGGTTGACGAGCGTTCGATATCTATAGCCGGGAAAATGCGCCGTTCTTGCAGCTTGCGCGAAAGCAAAAGCTCCATGTTGCCGGTGCCTTTGAACTCCTCGTACACCACGTCGTCCAGGCGGGAGCCGGTATCCACAATACAGGTCGCGATGATGGTCAGCGAGCCGCCCTCTTCGATGTTGCGCGCCGCCCCGAAGAAATGCTTGGGCGGATAGAGCGCCGAGGGGTCCATGCCGCCCGAAAGCGTGCGCCCCGACGGGTTGACCACCAGGTTATAGGCGCGCGCCAGACGGGTGATGGAGTCCATCAGGATGACCACGTGGCGGCCGATCTCGACCAGACGCTTGGCGCGGTCGAGGGCGATCTCCGCCGTGCGGACGTGGGAGGTGACCGGTTCGTCGAAAGTCGAGGCGATCACCTCGGCATCCACCGAGCGATCCATGTCGGTCACTTCCTCGGGACGCTCGCCGATCAAAGCCACCATCAAATGTACGTCTGGGTATTGGGTGGAAATCGCGTTGGCGATCTCCTTCAAGATGGTCGTCTTGCCGGCCTTGGGCGGCGAGACGATCAGGCCGCGCTGGCCGCGCCCAATGGGGGCGATCAGGTTGATCAAGCGCGTGGCCAAGATGTCCCCCCTGGTTTCCAGGTCAAAGCGCACCTCGGGGAAGATCGGCGTCAGGTCTTCGAACCTCAAGCGCTGGCGAGCCTCCTCAGGGTCCACGCCGTTGACCGTCTCCACCTTGAGCAGGCCATAGTGCCGTTCGGATTCGCGCGGCGGGCGGACGTGGCCGATCACCAGGTCGCCGGAGCGCATTTCGTAGCGCCTCAATTGCGCCTGCGAGACGTAGACATCGTCCTCGCCGATCTGATACCGCTCCGAGCGCAGGAAGCCGATACCCTCGCTCATGATCTCCAGGATGCCGCCGCGCACCTCGAGGCCTTCTTTCTCAGCCTCCAACTGGCGGATGTGCAGGATCAACGCTTCCTTCTTCAGGCGATTGGCGTTCGGCACGCCCATATCCTTGCCCAGCGCGCGAAGCTCGGCGAGCGGTTTACTTCCAAGTTCAAGTATGTTCATATGGCTTTCTCGATGAAATCTAGATTTAGGTTGGGAATGATGGTAGCCAGTAGGCTACCAGGAAGGAAACGCAAACAAAAACAAGCGCCCCCAAAGATGGGCTTGTGATCAACTATTCCATTTTATAAGGTTGGGTTTTTTCCACATGCAATAAACTTGTCATCCCTACGAGGATGTTGCAAGCAGCTAAGTTGTGCGCATTATAGCACGAGAAAAGGGCGGATGCAAGCGGGTTTTGAAGCCAATATTACCCTCATAGTAGCCATATTTCCATGGCCCAGCCCGCCAGGGCTAGGCGGGCTACCATCAAGCCAGCGTCATGGCGCAGCCATCCGCGCGCGGATCGGAACCGCCGGTCAAGACGCCGGTGCGTGGATCGCGCAGGATGATCTGTCCGCGCCCAAACAGGGCGCGCTCCCACCCGTTCACTTCGCGGACCTGGTGCCCGCGTCCCGTTAAATCGGCCAAAACCGCCGCCGGTACGCCTTCCTCCAACGCCACCGCGCCGCCAGCCGTCCCGTCTTCGATGCAGAAGCGCGGCAGATCCAGCGCCGATTGGGGATCCATACCTTGTACAAGAGGCAGGAACACCTGCAAATGTCCCTGCGGCTGCATGAAGCCACCCATAACACCCATCGGGCCAACTAATTCCTCGCCCCATACTCTCACCCTCCCCCCTTTCTCCCCCCTTCCTCGGCCAAAATTGGGAGAGGAAGGAGGGCTGGGGGGGCTGGTGAGGGCCACCTGTCCGCCCTCGAACCCTTCAGGAGATGATGTGGGGTGAGGGCGCGTAATCATCGCCGGGATGATCGTGTGATACGGCCTCTTCCCTGGCGCGAGGGCGTTTGGATGGGCAGGATCGAGGCTAAAGGTATGGCCGCGATTTTGCAGCGTGAAACCCCAACCGGAAGGGACGATGCCCGTGCCAAAGCCCATGTAATTGCTGTTGATGAACGAGCAGGCATTGCCCCACTTATCCACCACGCACAAGTAGACAGTATCCGAGCCAGCCACCGGTGCGCCGCGCGGCTGGTCGAGCGTGGCTTTCTTGGGATTGATGAGTTTACGCCGTTCGGCGGCGTATTCTTTCGAGAGCAAAGCCGAATAGACCTCTGAGGTCTTAAAGACCTCGGAGGTCTCGCGATGTCGCAGGTCAGCCACGTACCAGCGCGTATCGGCGAATGCCAGGCGCAGGGCTTCGATCTCGAGGTGCAGCCTGTCGGCGGAGAGCGGATCGATAGGCAGATCGAAGCCTGCCAGGATATTCAAGGCAATCAGCGCAGTCAATCCCTGCCCATTGGGCGGACATTCCCACAGCCGCAGGCCGCCGTAAGCGGCGCTGATGGGTTCATCCCAGGTCGAACGGTGCGCGGCCAGATCATCCACCATCATACAGCCGCCAGCAGCTTGTATCGTCGCGGCGATTGCTTCGGCGATTTCGCCCTCGTAAAAAGCCTTCTTGCCGCCTTCAGCCACTTTCTGGAGGGTACGCGCCAGGCCTGGGTTGCGGAAGATCTCGCCCGCCTGCGGCCCGCGGCCAGCGATGGTCATCTCGCCGCCATTCAGGGCTGATCTCAACTGCCGCTCGGCGGCGCGCTGCCAGAAGTAAGCCGTGATCGGCGCGACCGGGAAGCCCACTTCGGCCAGGCGGATGGCCGGAGCGAGCGCTTCGCCCACGCTCAGTGTGCCGTGGCGTTCGACCAGATCGCACCACCCGGCGCAGGCGCCCGGTACGGTGATGGTATAGGGATGATAAGGTGGTAGAGGCGACTCATACCCTTCGGGTACGATGTGAGCCGCCCCTACGCCAAATCCATTTTTTCGCAGCAATTCCAGGGTCAGGGAAGCGGGCGCACGCCCGGAGCCGTTGAGGGCGGTGATCGCGCCAGTCCCCGCCTCATAGAACAGGGCAAACATATCCCCGCCTATGCCGGTGGAGCATGGCTCAGTGACATTCAGCGCGGAAGCAGTCGCCACGGCGGCGTCGGCGGCGTTCCCGCCCCGGGAGAGGATCTCCAGACCAGCGGCTACGGCCAGCGGCTGGGAGGTCGCGACCATCCCGCCGCGTCCCATCACTGGGGAGCGGCGGGAGGCGAAGGGAAATTCATCCACCGGATTATTCTGCTTTCACCGGCAGCGTCGTTACCAGCACCTTGTCTACACGATTTCTGTCCATGTCCATCACTTCGAAGCGCAGGCCGTTCCACTCGAACTGGTCGGCAGTTTTTGGAATACGCCCCAGGTGCATCATCATAAAACCTCCGAGCGTCTCGTATTCCTCCTCGTCGGGCAGGTGGCGCAGGTTGAATATCTCTTTGAAATCATCGTTCGAGAGCATCCCATCCAACAGCCAGGAGCCATCCTGACGTTGGGTGGCCTGCGTTTCCCCCTCGAACTCGCCGACGATTTCTTCGAGGATGTCAGCCAGGGTCAACAGGCCCTGCACCACATCGAATTCGTCCACCACAAAAACCATTTCGCGGTTGGCTTCTTTGAGTATTTCGAGGGCGCGCGAGCCAAAGGCAGTTTCTGGAACATAGAGCGGCGGGCGGGCAATCTGCTTCAACTGTTGACCGTCCTGCAGGTCGGCCAGGAGCAAGTCTTTGGCCTTGATCACGCCCAGAACTTTATCCAGGCTGTCCTCGGCTACCGGAAAGCGCGAGAACTCACTTTCCTTGACTCTGCGGCGGATTTCTTCCACAGGATCGTTGACATCCAGCCAGACGATTTCGTTGCGCGGCGTCATCAAGGCGTTGACGCGCTGGTCGGAAAGCGAGAAGACGCCTTCGACCATATCTTGCTCGGATTCCTCAAACACACCTGCCTGTGTGCCCTGGTCCAATTGGACGAGGAGTTCTTCTTCCGTGACAGGCTGCTCGGCGGTGTGTTTGACTCGCAGCAGGTGCAGGATCATATCGGTGGAGCCGCTCAAAAGGCGGACGACCGGTGAGGCGATCTTGGAAATGACCAGCATCGGGCCGGCTGCGGCGGATGCCACCCGCTCCGGATTCTGGATGGCAATGCGCTTGGGCACCAACTCCCCGAAGACAATCGAGAAATAAGTGATGACAACTACCACTACGAACAGGCTGATGGACTTGCTGTACGGTTGAAGGAACGGGATGCGGGCGATCAGTTCAGTGAGAAAGGTGGCGATGGCCGCGCCGCCGATGGCGCCGGTCAAAACATCAATCAAGGTAATGCCCACCTGGATGGTCTAAAGGAAACGGTTCGGGGTCTGGGCCAGTTGCAGAGCGGCACGCGCCCGGCGGTCGCCGTCATTGGCGCGCGTCTGCAAGCGCGCTTTCCGCACCGAGAGCAGAGCCGTTTCTGACATCGCAAGAATCCCGTTCAAGAGCAGCAACAGGATAATTGCTAGGATATTCAGGCCAATTCCAGTCATTGTAGAGTTTACTGGCGGAGAGGGTGGGATTCGAACCCACGGTGGACACAAGGCCCACAACGGTTTTCGAGACCGTCCCATTCAACCACTCTGGCACCTCTCCACGAAAAAGTGTCACGTGTCAAGTGTTCAAGTGTCACGTGATACTGGAATACTTGACACCGGAACACCATGCCCGGCGAAGCGTATTATATCTTAAATCTCCACGCTCTCGTGCCAATCCGGGTAGACGGTTTGTTTCAGCCCACGCTCTCCCAAGCATTCTATCAGGGCAGTGGCAGCTCGCTCTTCGCCGTGCACCAGGAAGATTTGCCTGGCCTGATCCTTGACCGACATGGCGTAATCTATCAGAAGAGTCTGGCCGGCGTGGGAGGAAAGTCCGCCGATGGTGGCGACCTCGGCACGGCGGTGAAAGACTTCACCGAATATCCTGACCTTCTGCTCGCGTTCGGCAAGGCGGCGGCCCAACGTATCCGGCGCCTGCCAGGAAACGATCAAGATCACGTTGCGCGGGTCTTCGATGTTGTTGCGCAAGTGATGCAAGATGCGCCCCGTTTCGGCCATGCCGGAGGCGGAGATGATGATCAGCGGCCCCTTGCGGTCGTTGATCGCTTTGGACTCTTCCACGGAGTGGGTGTAAGTGAGTTGTTCGAATTCTAGCGCCGGGTGCTTGTGCCTGCGAATAAAGTCGTGGGTTTCTTTGTCGAAACACTCAGGGTGCTGCTCGAAAACTTCCGTGGCATGGACGGCCAGCGGACTGTCAACGTATACCGGCACAGACGGGATGCTACCCTCGGCGATCATCTCGTTCAGGAAATAAACCAATTCCTGGGT
Organism: Anaerolineales bacterium; assembly: GCA_022865905.1. Lineage (GTDB taxonomy): Bacteria > Chloroflexota > Anaerolineae > Anaerolineales > Villigracilaceae > CG2-30-58-95. The sequence goes on from JALHUM010000106.1 coordinate 13,545, forward strand.
GCGTCCCACAGCGAAGGCAGGGATGATCACTTTACCACCCCGCTCGACTGTGCGCTTGATCACGTCCCGAAGTTCATTATATGCAACTCGAAAATCTTCGTGCGGCTTGTCGCCGTAAGTACATTCCATCATCAAGTAGTCTACTTTACTGCCGGGAAGGACCGGTTCGCGCAACAGGGGCATATGGTGACGACCGATATCGCCTGAGAACCACAGGTGCACCTTGCGCCCCTTCTCCTCGATCTCCAGCGAGACGCCCGCCGAACCGAGGATGTGACCTGCCTCCACCAGCCGGACGATCACGCCGGGTACAGGCTCGAAGGGTTCGTCGTAGGATACGGGTCGTAAGTATTGCGTCACCTCGGCTGCATTCTGCATCGTATAGAGCGGCTCCGCAGGCGGCTCGCCGCGCCGGAAACGCTTCTTGTTGATGAATTCGATATCCGCTTCCTGGATATGGCCTGAGTCTCGCAGCATGATGTCGGCCAGGTGTGCGGTGGCCAGCGTGGCGTAGATTGGGTTGCTGAAGCCCTGTTTGACCAGGTTGGGCAGGTTACCGCTGTGGTCAATATGAGCATGGGTCAGGATGACAGCATCCACGCTGCGCGGTTCAAAGGAGAAATTTTGGTTGCGCTCGTAAAAATCCCGCCGGTGACCCTGGAACAGGCCGCATTCCAGCAGCAGCCGGGAACCGTTGATTTCGAGCAAATGTTGAGAACCGGTAACGGTGCGCGCCGCGCCGTTGAAATGGATACGCATGGGGAACCTCTACTTTTCCAACAACTCCAGAATCTTGGCGCTGTACTCTTCGAGCCGCCAGGGAGAGTCGGGCATCAACGCTGCCAACGTCTCTAAATTCTTCGGGTTTTTCTCGGCGATGATCTGCATGAACGGGCGCGGCAGCACCACGTCTGATTCTACGCCCAGCTTCTTCGCGGCGCTTTTTCGCCACTGACGAAGCGCATCCAGCCGCCTGAGGAAGGACTCGTCGGGGCGGAGTACGGAAGGGCGCTGCACTGGCCTGGCCTGCATCCCTCGCCGGACGGCTGTGAGGATGTCGCTGGCGAAGAGGTTTATCTGCCGACTGGTTAAACCAGCCGCTTCCAAATGTTCGTATCCCTGCGGCTTGACTTGGGCAATGTTGACAAGGGTCTTATTGCTGATAACTTTGAACAGCGGGCGGTTCATGCGTTTTGCCTGCCCCTCACGCCAGCGGCAAAGTTCCTGGAGGATGGCCAATTCTCTGTCTGTGAATTCCTGCGCACCGCGGACGCGCTGCCAGGCCGCGCAGCCGTTCGCGTGGCCGTTGACCTGGCAAATGCGGCCAAATTCCTCGCGCGCTAACCTCCAGCGATCCACCTCTTCCAACTCGGCTTGCAACAAGTCGCGCAGTTCGAGAAGATAATGCGTATCCAGCCGGGCGTAATTCAGCTCGTCGGGCGAGAGCGGACGCTGCCCCCAATTGGCTTTCTGGTAGCGTTTGTCCACCACCACGCCGAACTTTTCGGCCAGGATGCTGTCCAGCCCCACCTGTTTATATCCCAGGATGCGCGCCGCCTGCATGGTGTCGAAGATATTGGCAAAGCTGAAGCCAAAGTCGCGCTTCAGGGTGATGATATCGTACTCGGCGGCGTGAAAAATCTTCTCAATTCTCAGATCAGCAAAAATGGGAGCCAGGGGGGATAGATCGTCCAGCTTCAGCGGGTCTAGCAGATAATCCCTCTCAGGCGTGGAGAACTGGATCAGGCAGACCTGCTCGCGGTAGGCGTGCAGGCTGTTGGATTCGGTGTCCACCGCCAGGCGCGGCTGGCGCGACAACTCGCCAGCCAATTTGTCTAGTGTGGCTGGCGTGGCGATCCAGTCAGGCGGAGGGAGCGGTCTGAACGGCATGGAGTGATTATACTGCTTCTCGCATAAATCTCTGAACTTGCTGTCACCGAATCGCTCGCAAATCATGGGGTTTGGGTTCAGATATTTACCGAGTAGGCCTTCGGCGCAGTACCCTGTAAGACGTAAATCGTAAAACGTAAGGCCACATTTTACGCTTTACGATTCCCGTATCTTCTCCATCACCAGCGCACTTTCCGCATCGTTGTAATACTTCCGCCAAGTATCCACCTCAAAATACCCCTCCACCTGGTACAACCGTATGGCTGCCTGGTTCGACGGCCGCACGCACAGGCGGATGCGTGGCTGCTTTATCCGACTCTCGCATTCAAACAACAATGCCCGGGCTATCCCTTGCCTGCGGTATTCTGGCAAGACTCCCACCGTCGCGATCCAGGCAATCCCCTCAACTGGACGCAGGTCAGCGGCGATGAAGCCGATCATCTTTTCGCCGTTCACCGCTTTCAGGCGGATGACATCCGGATAGGTCAGGACCGCGACCAGGTCCAGAAGCGGCCAGGAGTCCTCTAAGAAGCAAGCATGCTCGAGGCGGCGCAGGCTGCCGAGGTCACGCAGAGTAGCGGGGAGGATGTTCATCAGTGAGAAGTAAGAAGGTAGGAGTAAGAAGCCTCCCGCAGATGCGCGAGAGGCTTCTATTTTACTCTTTCCTTATTACTTTTTACTTCTTACTTCTTACTTCTTACTTCTTACTTCTTACTTCTTACTTTTTACTTTTTACTTTTCCTTCGCCTTGACGAAATTCTCGATCATGCTGGTGAATTCCATCGGGAAGATGAACTTGGTGGATGCGCCCTGGCCGAGGTTCTTGAGAGTCTCGAAGTATTGCAGGGTCATGGTCTTCTGGTCAATGGTTTTGGCGGCGGCGAAGATCTTCTCCAGTGCCACCGAGAAACCATCAGCTTTCAGCACCTGGGCCTGCTTCTGACCTTCGGCCTCCAGGATGGCTGACTGCTTCTGGCCTTCGGCCTGCAGGATGGTGGCCTGCTTATGCCCTGTAGCTACATTGATAGCAGCATCACGATTGCCCTCCGATTCGGTCACCACGGCACGGCGGATGCGCTCAGCGGACATCTGCTTGTTCATGGCGTCCTGAACGTCCTTGGGCGGGATGATCTCGCGGATTTCGACGTTGGTCACCTTGACGCCCCAGCGCTCGGTCACTTCGTCCAGTTTGGTGCGCAGGGTCTGGTTGATGTGCTCACGCTGCGAAAGGACTTCGTCCAGCGGAATGCCGCCGATGACGGAACGCAGGGTGGTGGTGGCCATACCGGCCGACGACAGCTCGAAGTTGGCGACGCCGATGACGCTCATGGTCGGATCCATCACCTTGAAATACCACAGGAAGTCAATCGAGATGGGGGCGTTATCCTTGGTGATGGATACCTGGTGCGGCACCTCGCGCACCTGCTCGCGCAAATCCGCTTTGACGGCCCGGTCAATGATCGGGATGAGCAACACCAGGCCCGGTCCCTTGGTGCCGACGCAGCGTCCCAGCCGGAAGACGACCAGCCGCTGGTACTCGTTGACGATGCGGATGGCGTTGGCCAGGAAGAACACCAGCACCACGACGACAAAGGCGACGACGCAAAGTACGGTTGTTGTAACTGTTCCTGAAGTCATTCCTTCCTCCTTGAACTAGATATGGGTGGATGATTAGGTTGACTGGTCCTCGTGCTCGACGACCAGGATGAATCCCTCGCGGCTGACCACGCGGACGCGGCTGCCGGCCGGGATGGCTTTCTCGCTGCGGGCGCTCCACAACTCCCCGCCCACCTGCACCGAGCCTTCTTCATGGACGCGGGTCTTGGCCTCGCCGATCTGGCCGATCAGCCTCCCCAGGTCGTGGATCGGGCGGGCGCCGTGCGCCTGGACGGCCTTTCGGACAACCATCCACAAGAATGCGGCTGTCAGCGCAGAGACGACAATGGCCAGGATCGGATTGACCGCCGGCCAGAATCCAGCGCCGGGAAATAGATACACCGAACCGAGGATGACGCCCAGCAAGCTGACCGCCAAGAAGATTTCCCGCTTCGGTTTGCGCATGGCGTAAACGAATGGGATGATGCTCAACACCAGCACGATCAGCGCCCACAGGTTGAAGCCGAGATTGTAAACCGCGTATCCGGCCAGCGCCAGCAAAAACAATGCGCCGACCTCCAGTATCCCCGTGCCGGGGGTGACGATGGCCAGCAGCAGTATAACGGATCCGAGCACCAGCAGAACGTAAGCGAGGTTGGGGTTTAAAAGAAGTTCCATAGCCTTTCCTTTCTTAGAGCAGCCAAAATGATTATACAACAAACGGCGGATTCGCGCTCCACTTTAACATACGCAAA
>JALHUM010000107.1 GCA_022865905.1 Anaerolineales bacterium
AAGGGACAAAGTATAGCCAATTCAGGCGGATTGTGGTAAATTTATGAATGACCGCTGTGGTCTCGACGGTCTACACCCCAAAGGAGTTTGACATGTCTTTACGTGATTTTGGCCTACCCGAGCTTTTGCTCATCCTTTTGATCGTTGTCCTGCTCTTTGGCCCCGGGCGCATTGGCAAGCTGGCAGGTGAATTGGGAAAAGGCATTCGATCTTTCCGGGATGGCATTTCCGGTAAAGGCGCAGAGGACAAGACGGATAAGGATAATGCTAAAGAGAGCGCGCCGCCAGTGGAAGAGAAATAAAAGCTGTAGAGGAGACAACCAGGCTCTTTGCCCGCAGGCAGAGAGCTTTTCTTTAATAAGGATGGACAAAATGACCAGGATGTATTTCCTTGACCCCAACCCATCCGGACGATCTACTGTTCTTTTGCTCCACGGCCTGGGGGCGAACAGCGCTTCATGGACCTTTCAACTGCCGCCGCTGATCGAGGCCGGATTCCGCCCGATAGCCCCCGACGCGCCAGGTTTCAGCCGGTCTCCTTATAACGGTAAGGGCTGGAGCATCGCAACGGTTGCGCAGTCAATGGCCGACCTACTTGCCGAACTCCAGACCGGCCCGGCGCATATCGTTGGCATTTCCATGGGGGGCGTGATCGCCCAGCAAATCGCTTTCGATTTCCCGCAATGGATTCGCAAACTCGTGCTGGTCAATACATTTACAGCCTTGCGCCCGGAAAGGGTGGGCAGTTGGTTGTATCTTCTCGGCCGGTTTGCGATGGTCCACACACTGGGATTGCCGGCCCAGGCCAAAGTGGTGGCGCGGCGAATTTTCGCTCTAGCGGAGCAGGAGGAATTGCGGCAGATGTTGATCACCACTATTACGCAATCTGACCCGCGCGCCTATCGCGCCGCCATGCGCGCATTGGCTTTATTCGATTCGAGGAAGCGTTTGGCTGAAGTAAGAATTCCTACATTGGTCATCACCGGCGATCGGGATACTACTGTGCCTCCGCCGCGCCAGAAGCTGCTCGTCGAAGGCATCTCTGGCGCGCGGCAGGTGGTCATTCCCAACGCCGGTCACGCTGTCAGCGTGGAGCAGCCGGAGGCGTTCAACCGGGAATTAGTGGCCTTCCTGCAAGAATAGAAATCTTAACACTCGATCAACTTTACAGCCTTCAAGGCATCAAGAGTTCCTGCTCCCGCCGCAAACATCGTGACCTGGATCTGTTTTTGCGCTAACCTTATCATCTCAATAATATTTTCTACTGGAGACTTTACAGACCTCACAGGTCTAATAGACATCTGAGGTCTGCTACTAATATCCGCCGCGGCTTTCAGGAATTGACCTGCTAAGCCGCCCAGCGTCGCTCCCATGGCGATGCACTTGGCGATATCGAGACCGTCTTTGAGTCCGCCGCTGGCGAAGATTGTCATGCCGGGCGCGGCTCGCTTGACATTGATAATTGACTCGGCGGTGGGGATGCCCCAATCTACGAAGGTTGTGGCTAACTGGCGGGTGAATTTGTCCTCGGCGCGATGCAATTCGACCTGCGACCAGCTCGTTCCACCCGCGCCGGCTACGTCAATCGCGGCGACGCCTGCCTCGGCCAGCATCCTGGCGGCTTTCTCGGATATTCCCCAGCCAACCTCTTTCACAACAATAGGTACTTCTAGTTGTTTACTTACTACTTCAATCTTTTTTATCAATCCCATGAAGTTCGTATTCCCGCCAGCCTGCAATGCTTCTTGCAAAGGATTTAGATGTAGGATTAGCGCATCAGCCTGGATCATTTCTACGGCGGCCTGGCAATCTTTCACGTCCATGCCATTGTTCAACTGCACCGCGCCCAGGTTGGCGAAGAGCAGGATGTCCGGCGCGACCTTGCGCACTTGGAAGGTTTTCGCCAGCTCGGGGTTCTCTATTGCGGCGCGCTGGCTGCCGACTCCCATGGCTACACCTGTCGCTTGCGCGGCCTCGGCCAGGCGCAGGTTGAGGTTTGCGGCTTCGGCTGTGCCGCCGGTCATCGAGGAGATTAGGATGGGCGCGGACAGGGTTTTTCCGAACAGGCTCAAGATCGTGTTGACCCGTTTCAGATCGAGTTCGGGTAAGGCCTGGTGGACGAAACGATAGCGCTCGAGGCCGGTGGTCAGCCCAGAGCGGACATTTTCCTCCAGATTGATCCTGAGGTGGTCGGCTTTTCGCCTGGAAATCGGCGTAACTTTCGGCATGGCAGCGTGTTCCTGTCTTTGAATTATACTGGCTTTCGTCTTCTTGCAGCGGGTTGACACGCCCGCTAGAAAGGTTACAATTGGGCCAGTAAAATCTCCAAGGAGGCACCAATGGATGATACTTATAGTGAAATCAAGGCGCTCATAGTAGACTTGTTGGGTGTGGAAGAGAGCAAAGTCACAATGGACGCCCGCTTCCGCGAAGACCTGGAGGCTGATTCGCTCGACCTGGTCGAATTGATCATGGCCTTCGAGGACAAGTTTGGCAGCGAGATTTCAGATGAAGACGCCCAGAAGATCACCACCGTGGGCGAAGCCGTCAAATATATTGACGCGCATAAGAAGTAATATCTTTTTGATCCACGATCTCGGCAACTTCATAGGTGTTGACTAACAGACACCCGGCGCCTCTCTAACGCCGGGTGTCTGTTTCTGTTACGTCAATAACGACGGGATTTCCTCTGGATGCTTCGCAACGCGCACACCGACGGCCTCCAGGGCCTTGACCTTATCGGCTGCTGTACCCGCCCTGCCTTCGATGATCGCGCCAGCGTGACCCATGCGCTTACCCGATGGGGCGGTCTGTCCGGCGATGAAGGCGACTACCGGCTTGGTCATGCGGGAGGCAATGAACTGGGCTGCCTTCTCCTCTTCCGTTCCGCCGATCTCCCCGATCATGACCACTTTCTCGGTGCGCGGATCGTCCTCGAACATGCCCAGGCAGTCAATGAAGTTAGTGCCGTTGATCGGGTCGCCGCCGATGCCCACGCAGGTGGTCTCACCCATTTTTTCTTGCATGAGCGCGTAGAGTACTTCGTAAGTCAGCGTACCGGAGCGCGAGACCACGCCCACGTTGCCGGGTATGGCGATATCCCCGGGGATGATGCCGACCTTTGCTTCGCCGGGGGTCAGCAGGCCGGGGCAGTTCGGCCCGACCAGCCGCACCCCTTTTTGATCCAGGTATTCCCGCACCCGCATCATGTCCTGGACGGGGATGCCCTCGGTGATGCAGACGATCAGGGGGATGCCCGCGTCGGCGGCCTCGAACATAGCGTCTGGGGCGAAGCGAGCCGGGACAAAGATGACGCTGGCATTGGCGCCGGTCGCCTCGACTGCTGCCCGCACTGAGTCAAAGACCGGGACTTTGCCATCCAGCACCCATTCGCCGCCCTTGCCAGGTGTCATACCGGCGACGACTTTGGTGCCATAGGCCAGCATTTGCTGGGTGTGGAAGAGGCCTTCGTTGCCGGTCACGCCTTGCACCAGCAGGCGAGTTTTTTTGTTGACTAAAATACTCATGTGAATGCTCTCCATGCCGTGCTGAGCGGAGGTTGAGCGCAAGCGTAGATTTTTACATTACGGCGGCGACGGCTTTTTGGGCGGCGTCTGCCAGCGTCTCGGCGGTGATCATTTTGGCATCGGCCAGTAACTGGCGGCCTTCCTCAGCGTTGGTCCCCACCAGGCGGACAACCATCGGGATTTTCAGCTTGACTTCTGCCAGGGCGGACAGGATTCCATTGGCGACCTCGTCGCAGCGGGTGATGCCGCCGAAGATGTTGAACAGGATGGCTTTGACGTTCGGGTCGGACAAAATGATGCGCAGCGCGGCCGCGACTTTATCCGCACCCGCGCCCCCGCCGATATCCAGGAAGTTGGCTGGTTCACCGCCGAACAGTTTGACGATGTCCATGGTGGTCATCGCCAGGCCCGCGCCGTTGACCATGCAGCCGATCTGCCCGTCCAGCTTGATGTAAGAGAGACCATACTTGCGCGCTTCAGTCTCGGCCGCGGCTTCCTCGTCCACGTCACGCATCTCGACCAGGTCGCTGTGGCGGAAGAGGGCGTTGTCATCCACCAGCATCTTGCAGTCCAGCGCGACCAGTTGCTTTTCTTTGGTGATGACCAACGGGTTGATCTCGGCCAGCGTGGCGTCGTTCTCCGAATAGGCTTTCCACAGCCCGCACGCAATCCCGCCAAAGGTTTTCCAGTGCTCGCGCGGCAGGTCAATGCCCAGGGCAACGTCGCGCGCTTGGAAGTCGCGTAATCCGAGCAGCGGGTCAACGTGCACTTTGATGATCTTTTCAGGCGTGGTGCGGGCCACCTCCTCGATCTCCACGCCGCCGGCGGAGGAGGCCATCATGACCGGCCTGCGAGCGGCGCGGTCGTTGGTGATGCCCAGGTAGATCTCCTGCTCAATGTTTGCAGCCTCATCCACCAGCACCTTGCGTACCGGCAAGCCTTTGATCTCCATGGCTAAAATCTGTGTGGCGACCTCTTCGGCTTCTTTGGGCGACTTTGCCAGGCGGATGCCGCCAGCTTTGCCGCGCCCGCCGACCAGCACTTGCGATTTAATCACAACGCGGCCACCTAATTCTTCGGCGATCTGTCTCGCCTCGGTAGCAGTAGCCGCCACCCGTCCCTTCGGGATCGGGATGCCATATCTGGCAAAGAGTTGTTTGGATTGGTATTCGTGCAGTTTCATGCAGTTCTATCTCCGCGAGAATTTCTACCGAGTAGGCCTTCGGCGGGCGGGGGGATTATATCACCCGCTTGGGTCAAGGCTTGTACGTCTCATGTGAAATTTGCTCAGAACATCAACGCGAATTCCGCGAATGGGCAAATGACGCGAATTTTGTATGCTTTAAAGGTGTTATTCGCGCAATTCGCAAATTCGCGGCATTCGCGTTAAAACGGCGCGCCACACAATTCCTTTTCAAACGTCGTTCACTCCGTTGGGGTCGGAATGACCAGCGATGGAGATAAAGAAGGGACGCTGATGGTAGTCGAAGGCGCGCCGGGCAGCGTGAAGCGCATGAGCCGGTTGTCCCGCGCGTCGCTGACCCAGACCCGTCCCTGGGAGTCAATGGCGATGCCGGTGACCAGGCCGACGTTTTCGACGCCGATGGCGTTGTCGCCCCAGCCGCGCACGAACGCGCCTTGGGCGTCGAATTCCAGGATGCGAAAGGCTTCTGGGTCGGTGATGAAGATGTGACCCTGCCCATCTGCCGCGAGGTAAGGTTTATTGTCCAGCGATTGGCCGTACCAGGCAGACAGGTCCCATTGCGCTGACGGGCTGAAGGTCAGGCCGTCTGGAGAGGGCGCGAATACCTGCACACGCTGATTCCACGTGTCGGCTACGTAGAGATAGCCGCTCCCATCGAATGCCAGGCCGACCGGTTCGTCGAACTGGCCAGGCAGCAGCCCTGGCGAGCCGAATTGCGCCAGGTAATTGCCGTCCGCGTCGAAGATGACAATGCGCTTGTTGCCGGTATCAGCTACGAAGACGCGTCCCTGCGCATCCACGGCGATGCCGCGTGGCCCCCAGATCCCCTCTGGATCGTCCTGGCCGTAATAGGCGTGCGCCCAGGACTTGACCAGTGTGCCGTCAGCGGTAAACTTCATGATGCGGTGATTCCAGGTATCGGCCACGTAGACCCAACGACCATCCGGCGAAACAGCTACGTCCCAGGGTTGACAGAAGGTATCCATTGGGACATCCGGCGGAGGGGCGCCTGGATAAAGGCAGCCGGGCGAAGTGCTGCCCCAGGCCTGTAAAACTTGCCCGTTTTGGTCGAAGTGTTGGATACGGCCATTCTGCATGTCTGCCACGTACAGACTGCCGTCGGGGGCGATAGCGATGCCACGCGGACCGTTCAACTGACCATCGGCCTGGCCGGTCATACCGAAGACTAGGTCTGCCGACAGGGCGACCATCCCCTTTTCATAGGGATCAGCTTCCACTGGCGTTGCCGCCTCGACGCCGTAACTCCAGATCTGTGTAGCAATATCTTTGCGGATATACAAGCGCATCTTATCCGATGGCTCCCAGGTTGGCAGGGTTAGGTAAGAACTGCCTGTCGCTTCCGCGTAAGCTGAATAGTCACGATCCAACCAGATCTGCAAGATACCATCGCGTATCTTCGGATCCGTAATGGCGTTCTTAATGCGTTCCCAGGTCAGGCTGAAATAATCCTGGTTGGGCCACACCATGCGGAGATAGTCAAGGCGATAATAGGCGTCGCCGACGACCGGCTCGATTGTAGTGAAGTTTTTCTGGTCAACGATAATGACCGGCGCATCCCGCAGCGTCCGCGATGGCTGGTCGAAGGGACTCAGGTTTGGATAGTCGCGCAGGTACCAGGTGAAAGGCCAGGAAACGCCCGTATCCGGCGCGCTGACATCGTAGGCGACTGCCAGGGTGTTGCCTCCGGCCGTGCGCCTGGAGATTTCCGCGACCTGGTTCATGACATCCTTGATACCCGTCTCGCCATGGGCATAGACGAGGTATTCGGTGGCGTAATCATAATTGATATAAGCAGCACGGCTTGCGGCGCGGGCGGTGAGGATTGCCAGCAGGCTGAAAAACGTCAGGGTGCCCAGGCGGACGAATTGGCGGAATTCCCAGTCTTTGAGCAAGTAGAACAAACCCGCGCCACTGGTAATGACTGCCAGCAGCGCGAAAAGGAAGGATGAGGTCGCCGCAAGCTGGAGCAGTTCCTTACCCTGGAAGGGCGGATTCGGGCCAAGCAGCGCGATCAGCGCGCCGGCAAAGCTGATCAGGAAGATGCCCAACGCGATGACGACCAGCAGCCCGCGTTTCTGGCGAATGGCCGCCCAATCCGTGCGCTCGATGATTTGCCCCAGTCCCCAAGCGGTCAATAAGATCATTGGCAGGGCAATGTGGAAGGTCAGCCAGGGCATTTTTTCACCCGCAATCGTGTAGGCGAGCAGGCTGCTGAGCGACCACCAGGCCAGCAAGCTGAAGGTGTGATTGGATTCGGTTTTAGTATCCGGTTCAGGTTTAGTATCCGGTTCAGGGTCCGGCACGCAGGATGGGG
>JALHUM010000108.1 GCA_022865905.1 Anaerolineales bacterium
AAGTTTGGTCAAGGCCTCCACTCCGGCCGGCGTCATGCCAACCCGAAATTCAAAAGGCCGTCGTTCTTTTGGAATGCCAATGTTCATACTAAAATCCTTTCTATTATGGTAGCTCACTGCGCTACCATTATCTGGTTTTACCCTATTCCATATTGAGGACTTCACGAATGTGCGCTAAAGCCCAATCAATCGTCTCTTTATCAATCACCAGCGGCGGTGCAAAGCGGATAACGTGCTCATGCGTCTCCTTGGCAAGAATACCTTTGTCTTGCAACGCCTCACAGAAGCGACGCGCGCCGCCGGACTCGTGTTTCAACTCGACGCCGATCAGTAGACCCTTGCCACGCACTTCCTTGACATGCGGGCTGGGAATCTCGCTCAATTGCTCGATGAAATAATTGCCCACCTCGACGGTACGCTCGACTAATCTCTCCTCAACGATAACCTTCAAGGCTGCTCGCGCAATAGCCGCCGCCAGCGGATTGCCTCCGAAGGTCGAGCCGTGTTCGCCAGGCGTGAAGAGGCCCAGGAGGGCGCGATCCGCCAGAACAGCCGATACCGGATAAAAGCCGCCCGAAAGCGCCTTGCCGACCACGGTCACATCCGGGTGGACGTTTTCGTGCTGGCAGGCAAAGAGCTTTCCGGTGCGCCCCAGACCGGTTTGGATTTCATCAGCGATCAGAAGTACATTGTTCTTCTTGCAAAGTTCCGCCACGCGAGACAGGTAGCCTGTCGGCGGGACGATCACGCCGCCTTCTCCCTGGATCGGTTCCAGGAAGACAGCCGCCGTGTTCGGAGTGATCGCCTTCTCAACAGCGGCCGCGTCTCCATAAGGGACGGTGATAAAGCCGGGCGTGAAAGGGCCAAAATCGTCGCGATACAGCGGCTCGGTCGAGAAAGAAATGGTTGTGATCGTGCGCCCGTGGAAGTTCCCGGCGCAAGTGATGATCTCTGCTTCATAACGCGGGACGCCCTTGACCTGATAAGCCCATTTGCGCGCCAGCTTGAGAGCCGTCTCGACCGCCTCCGCGCCGGAGTTCATCAGCAGGGACATCTCGTAGCTGGTCAAGTCGGAGAGTTCTTTATAAAACAAAGCCAGTTGATCGTTGCGGAAAGCGCGCGAGGTCAGGGTGATTTTCTTCGCCTGTTCCTGCATGGCCGCCAGGATCTTCGGGTGGACATGTCCCTGGTTGACCGCAGAATATGCGCTCAAGCAATCCAGGTAACGCCTGCCATCCACGTCATAGACCCACACGCCCTCGCCGCGCGTCAGGACAACATCCAATGGGTGATAGTTGTGCGCACCGTAGCGCTCTTCGAGTTCGATGTATTCTTGGGTTTTCATAATTCTATCTTCTGCTTCAGCGGGGGCTAAGCCCCCGCTTGCGAATTTTACGCCACCTCAAACAACCGCGCCAAAATCGCCTTTTCCGCATGGAGCCGGTTGTGCGCCTGGGGGAAGATGACCGAATGCTGGCCATCCGCCACTTCGTCGGTCAGCTCGTGGTTGCGGTGCGCCGGCAGGCAGTGCATGACGATCACATCCTTTTCGGCTTCGCTGACCAGCCTGGCGTTGACCTGATAGGGTGGGAAGACTTTCTCGCGTTTGACTGACTCTTCCTCCTGGCCCATGCTGGTCCAGGTATCCGTATAGATGACGTGCGCGCTGCGCACGGCCTCATGCGGGTCGCGCAGGAACGTTAGCTTGCTGCCCGTCTCAGCCGCGATTTTCTTCGCCAGCGTGACGGCGTCCGCGCGTATGTCGTAATCTTCTGGATTCGCGATCGAGAAGTTCCAGCCTAGTTTTGCGCTGATGTGCATCAGCGAGACGGCCACGTTATTCCCGTCTCCAACGAAGGTAACGTTCAGTTTCTTGCCCTTGCCGAACTTTTCCTGGATGGTCAGCGCATCGGCCATCGCCTGGCAGGGATGGTTGTAATCGCTCAGGCCGTTGACCACCGGCACGGAAGACCACTTCGCCAGTTCAAGGATATGGGCATGGTCAAAGACGCGCGCCATCATCGCATGAACGTATCCGGACAAGACGCGGGCGATATCGGCAATCGCTTCGCGCTTGCCGAGGCCGATCTCGTTCGGCGAGAGGTACAGGGCGTCCCCACTCAGGTGGCGCATGGCCATGTCAAACGAGACGCGCGTGCGCAGGCTTGGTTTCTGGAAAATCATGCCGAGCACTTTGCCTTTCAGCAAGGGCGGATTGCCTCTGCCAAAGTATTCCTTTTTCAAGCGGATCGCCAGGTCGAGCAGATCCTGGATTTCTTGTGAAGAATAATCCGATACGGCTAGAAAGTGTTTCATCAGAAAAATGCCTCCTCTTGAAGACGTTCAAAAGTATCAAGCCGGAAGCTTGATCGTCAAGTGCAAGGCAGCCAGACGTTATGTGAAATATATCACACTATGATGCCGCCCGGAACTTGTGCCAATAACGTTGCAAACCGTCCGCGCCCATCCAGGTGGGATTGGCGATTTCATACAGTTCGAGCGCTTCTCCAAAGATGCCAGCTTCGAGGCCTTGCACCCGCTGCCAGGTGACAAAATGCTCACGCAGGGTCTCAATGGGTGGATCGGCGGGCATTTCCCGTTCCAGCCAGCGCTCGGCCTCGTCGAGCGTATGCAGGCACAGGGTCAGGTGGGTTGCAGCTTCGTCATAGATACTGAAATGGGTCGGTGCCACGCGTCGAAAACCGATCTGGCGCAGTCTCAGCAGGCTGGCGCGCCAATCCTCGATGTGAGTCTCCGGCGGCACCATCGGTAGACGCAGGTAGGACGGCCCAGGGATGCGAACGCCGCCGATGTCGCCCGTGAAGCACACATCCTCGAACAGGTAGGCGACGTGGTGTTTGGCGTGGCCGGGCGTGTGGATGCCGGTAAAGCGTAGGCTACCGATGGCGATCTCCTGGCCATCCTGCACATCGGTCAATTTATCCAGAGGCACGGGCAAGAACTGGCCCCACAGGGAATCCATTTTATCGCCGTAGAGGCGCAGGGCGCTTGCGAGCAGTTTCTGCGGATCGAGCATGTGCGGCGCGCCAACCGGATGGACGTAAACCTGCGCCCCCTGCTGGGCCAGCCAGCCCGCAGCCCCGGCGTGATCCAGGTGAATGTGTGTCAACAACACGTGTGTGACATCGCGCGGGATCAGGCCGTGCGCCGCGAGATCGGCTTTCAGCGCCTCTATCGTGGACCCGGGGCCTGATTCGACCATTACCGCCCCGCTCGAATGCCGGATCAGATAGGCTGCGATCGCGCCCTGGCGATTGCGGAAGTTTAAATCCAATTGATGAATAGGAGTTTGTGTCATATTCGTAGGTGTAGGTGACTGTCACTGGGCGAATGAGTTTTGGGACACGCAAAGCGCCTGACCGCCCAGTGATAGTCACCTTACAGCATAGGCAGCGGGATTGGGGATAGGCGGCCGCCGGAAATAGGCGGCCGGCTGACCCAGGGCAGAAGCAAGATCATCGCCGCAGGCGATCTGGCAGAGGGGAATATTGCGATTGAGTAAAGCCTCGACGATAGCCGCATCCCCCTCTGCGCCCCCGAAGCCCTCTGATTTCAACAAAACCACAACCGGTCGCAGGCTCCAGCGTTGCAGATTTTCGATCGCCAGGAGAAGGTCGGATTGGAGCGAGGTCGTGATCAGGATGACGCCGCTCCCGATGGGCAGCAGCTTGGCCTGCATGGTGACCAGTCCCAGCAGGGGCAAGTCACCTTCGGCTTGGAGGAAGGCCAGGGTTTCTATGATCTTGCCGACCTGCCGCTCGCCGCGTTCGGCTGGAACGACGGTAAACTTTCCGCCCGCGCAGGCCAATCCCACCACGCGCCGGTCCGCTAGGAAGTGCCGCGCCAGCGAGGCGGCCGCGCTGACGGCGTACTCGAAGCTATCCTCTGGCAGCTTGATGCGCACACGCCGGTGCATCCACCAGAATTCACCCAAGGGCTGCATCTCGCTTTGAGGCAAGGCCGCATGAACGGCGCGCTGGGCGTCTAGGAAAAGCCAGATCTCAGCCTGTGGGTCCTGCTCGAATTCCTTGACCATCAAACGTTGACGGTGCGCGGTGCTGGGCCAGTGGATTCGCTTCATCGGATCGCCTGGCACGTACTCGCGCACGCCGGCCGCGTGCGGCGTCACATCCATCGTTTTTTGGCGGATCGCTTTTCCACCCGGCAGCAAGCCTGGCGGGACCGGAAACGCCGAAATGGAGACCGTCATCGGCAATACCACCAGCACATCCTGCGCTTGTGAGCGCGTCTGCAAAGTGAACAACCCAAACGGATCGCCCGAAGTCAGCACGGTTGGCCCAAGCGGAAAGGCGCCGCGCCGCGTCAGCCAGGTACGCGCCGTATACGAACGCTTCTGCCTCCCGGCGATGCGGGTCAACAAACGGGAACCCTCCGCCAGCGGTAAAGCGGATTGATCGTCTATTTCCAGCCATGCGCAGGATTGCCGTACTGAATTGACGATTTCAAAACGCTCCTCGAACAAGTCGCCGACGCTCGCGCGTAGGATGCGCGCCTGGCGCGTGAGACGTATCCCGCGCATAGACAGTTGTGACCAAAGATAAGCGCCTGCCATCAGCACCAGGCTGAAGTAAGTCAAGCGTGCGAAGATGACCGAGCCGCCCACGATCCAGCCCAGCAAGCCGACCAGGATCAATGCCACCAGGAACCAGCGTGTACCCCTGGCAGGTGTCACTTGATCGGTTCCTCGTAATCCCCACCCGGCACGGCCAGGTTATCCAGGATCTCGTTCACGATGCGCTCCGGGCTGAGTTCTCGCAGCCGCGCCGCCGGGCTGACGATGATTCGGTGCGCCAGCACAGACACGGCCAGCGCCTTGATGTCATCCGGCAAGACAAAGTCACGGCCATTAAGTGCAGCGCGCGCCTGCCCGGTGCGGAAAAGACCCAAGCTGCCGCGCGGGCTGGCGCCCAGGTACACATCGTTGTTCTGGCGGGTGCGATTCATCAAATCCACAATGTAGTGCTTGACCAGCGAGGAGACGTAAATTTTTTTGATCGCTTCCATTGCCGCCAGCAATTCGTTCAGCGCGATGACCGGCGCGAGGCTCTCGATCGGGTGTCTCAGTTGCTGGCGTTCGATCACCTCGATCTCGTCCCGGGGGCTGGGGTAGCCTAATCGGACGCGCAGCAGGAAACGGTCCAATTGCGCTTCGGGCAGCGGGAAAGTGCCCTCGTACTCAATCGGGTTCTGTGTCGCCAGGACCATGAACGGGCTGGGCAGACCGTGCGTCGTCCCATCCACCGTGACCTGGCGCTCTTCCATCGCCTCCAACAGGGCAGCCTGCGTCTTCGGCGTGGCGCGGTTGATCTCGTCCACCAGCACGATCTGGGCAAAGATCGGGCCGTTGCGGAACTCGAACTTGCGGTTGGCCTGGTTGTAGATCGAGACGCCGGTCACGTCGCTTGGGAGCATATCCGGCGTGAATTGCAGACGGTTGAAGGTGCAACCCAACGATTTCGCCAGGCTGCGCGCCAGCACCGTCTTGCCCACGCCGGGCACATCTTCGATCAACACATGGCCCTGGCACAGCAGGCCGATGACGGTCAACTCGACCGGGTGCCGCTTGCCGACCACGACGCGTTCCAGGTTCTCGATCAAACGTTTGCTGAATGATTGGATATCAGACATGAGGGTTCCTTTAAACAAAATGCAATTTTAGAAGAGAAGTAGCTGATACTTTCGCTCTTCGACTGCGCTTCGCTCCACTCAGGGCGAAGAGCCTCAACAAATTAATATTTTACACGCTCTTCAGGCCGGAACCGGTCAAAACCACGACGACCGGATCGGCCAAATCCCGAATGGTCTGCGCCAAGGCCGGCCAGACGATTGCCGAAGTCGGCTCGACGTAGAACCCAAGCCGGGCGAGCGCGTCACGCCCAGGCAGGATATCTTCTTCGCCTACAGCGACGATCATTCCACCCGACTCTTTCACGGCTGCAACCACCGCCCCGTCGCGCAGTGGGAAACGCACCCGTACCCCCTCGGCCTGTGTGCTGTTTTCTGGTACGTACCCAAATCCATCGCCTCCTTCTGTGAACATAACCCACTCCGGCGCGCACGCCCGCGCTTGAATACCAATCAGCTTGGGGAATGACCATATATTATTGGCTATGCGAAGTGTTCCAAAACCACGCGAAAGACCGAGCAGCAAACCTCCCTGCCCCGCGGGAACGATCACCGCGCCTGGCATCTGGTTGCCCAACTGCGCGAAGATCTCATAGGCGGCGGTCGCATATCCAGGAATGTTGAAAGGCAGGTAAGCGTGGCTGGCATAGCTTGCACCTCTGTCGGCTGTTTTTTTCACGGCTCCTGCCACATCCGTGCGCGTGCCTGGGACCAGCGTCAATTCCGCACCATAGGCTTCGATCTGCATCCGCTTCGGGCCGGAGGCTGATTCGGGCACGAAAATCTGGGCTTTGATCCCAGCACGGGAGGCATAGGCCGCCAGCGAAGCCCCGGCATTGCCGGACGAGTCTTCCACTATTTCGCGGATGCCGCGCGAGCGCAACCACGCAACGATTACCGCCGAACCGCGATCCTTGAAAGAACCGGTCGGATTCAAGAATTCACACTTGAAGGCTACCCGGCGGCCGAAGGCTTCCGCCCAGACCAAAGGCGTGTTCCCTTCGCCTAGCGAGACTGCCTCGGTTTCATCCGGCAGGCCAAAGGTATGCCGGTAGCGCCAGATGCCCGGCTGAGAGCAATCTACCTGAGCAGGGTCAAAATTCAGTGGCGAAGGCGAGTCGTACAATCCGCCGCAGCTTGGACAACGATAGGGGAACCCATTCGGGGGATAAGCCTGGCCACAGTCGGTGCAAGAAACGTCAAAGGGCATACAAGGTACGCTTCACTCGCCTGGCGTTGGGACGTGATCTCCTTCGACCCAAAATTCACCGTTTGGGCCGAACTCTTTCTTCCAGATCGGGACGATTTCCTTCAGGCGATCAATTCCAAAGCGAGCCGCATCAAAGACGCCGGTGTCGCGATGCGCAGCCGTGCAGGCGATCAAGACCGTCGGCGTGCACGGGTCGAGACGGCCAACACGCTGAACGATCGCAATCCCCTCCACGCTCGGCCATTTCTGGCGGATCTCTTCGGCAATCTGGCGCATCTTCGCCTCGGACATCGGCCTATAGGCCTCGTATTCCAAGTAGAGGGTCTCGTAAGCCTCGCCGCGTGAAGCCTGCGTCGAACCGTGCCGAGATGTCACGCCACGCACCATGCCGGTAAAGATCACCGCCGCGCCGGTCGTCGGGAGGGTGATCTTCTCGAGCAGGGAATCCAGGTCGAGTTCGTCCTCTGTGATAGCCAGAACGGTTGGAAGGTTGGATGATTTCATGTTGAAAGGTGAAAGTCATCCACCGCTGACGGGCGGGAACATGGCAATTTCGGCCGCCTCAGGGAGGATGGCTTCATCAAATGCATACTCGCGATTGATAGAGACTAGCACAGTTTCCATGGCCTGTTTGAGAGTGGGATAATCACAAGCGAGCTTATCTTTCAATCCTTGAACGGTCATCTCAGCAGGGACATCCAATTCGATGAATTTGGCTCCAGCCAGGTCGCGCAGGGTGGCGAAGAACAATACCTTTATATGATTCATGAAACAACTCCTGGGTTGTGTCATTGCGAGACCGACGTTCCCATCCGCTTCGCTCAGGACAGGCTTTGCCCGTCGACCGCGTAGCGTGCCCGTTGCAAGCAATCTCCTCGCAAGTCAGAAAACTGCTTCCCTGGCCTAGCCCGCCAGGGCAGGCGGCAAAGAGCGCCTCGCAGTGACACTTGAAATCATTCATTCACCACATCGCCAGAGCGCCCGCCTTGCTTCTCGACCAGGCGGATGTTCTGGATGCGCATGGTCTTTTCGGCGGCCTTGGCCATATCGTAGACCGTCAGCGCGGCGACCGAGACGGCGGTCAGCGCTTCCATCTCGACGCCCGTCTTGCCGACCGTCCTGGCAGCAGCCGTGATGACCACGCCGGGCAGGGCCTCGTCCAGGACAAGCTCCACTTCCACATGGGTGAGCCGCAGGGGATGACATAATGGGATCAGGTCTGAGGTCCGTTTCGCAGCGGCAATACCGGCGATCTGAGCCACAGTCAGCACGTCACCCTTTTTCAACGTCCCGGTTCGGATCAAGTCCAGCGTCTCTTTCCGCATGTGGACTTCACCCTTCGCCACGGCCAGGCGTTCGCTATCCGGCTTGGCGCCCACGTCCACCATGCGGGCGCGGCCGGCAGCGTCGAGATGGGTCAATTTTGGAGCAGTCATAGCCGAATTATACCGTAGAGGACATTAAAACTGTCGCCATTAAAATAAAGTTCGAACGGCAGTTGAACTGCCGTCCCCGAGGATGTTATAATCCTCCTGCTATGGATTTTACACTCCACCCCCCTGAGGGAGGCAAGCAAGCTCTCGTCAGCGGCCAGACCGGCGGGTACACCGTGCGAGTGCCTGTGTACGAAGGGCCGCTCGACCTGCTGCTACAACTCATCGAGCACGCCGAACTGGACATCACCGCCGTGGCGCTGGCACAGGTCACTGACCAGTACTTGGCCTACATCCACGCCATGCAGGTTCCCGCTGACGAAATCTCGGCCTTCTTGGTGGTGGCAGCCAAGCTGCTGCAGATCAAATCGGAGGCGCTGCTACCGCGACCTCCCGTACGCGAGCATGGCGAGGAAGACGTGGGCGAGGCGCTGGCGCGCCAGTTGATCATCTACAAGCGTTTCAAGGAAATCGCCAACCTGTTGCTGGATCGCCAGGAAAAACGACTGCGAACTTACCTGCGCGTCGCGCCGCCCCCGAAAGTGGATGCCCGGCTGGACCTGAGTGACATCACGCTGGCCAACCTGCTGAAGGCGGCCGAGGCCATTTTCGCCGAAGAACAGGAGAAGCAGGCGCTGGAGACGGTCATCACCGCCCCCAGGATCACCATTCGCGAGAAGATAGCCCTGATCGCAAAAACTATCCAGAAGGGGAAAACAGCCAGCTTCCGCGATCTTATCGGTCAGAAGCCGACGCGCCTGGAAATAGTGGTGACTTTCCTGGCGCTGCTCGAACTGGTCAAGCGCTATGCCGTCGCTGTGCGTCAGGGAGGTCTCTTCACCGAGATCGAGATCGAGCACATGGAAGATTGGCGCGAGGATGAGGAGTTCGAACTGGAGTTCGAGTAACACCTGCATCGAATTGCCTTTTTTTTTGCTATCCCCGCCGGTGAAACCATCCCCAAGCCGCTATTGCAATTCCCGCGCCGAGGGCATCAATGCCAACGTCCACGAGAGAGGCACGGCGCCCAGCGACGAACAATTGGTGGAATTCGTCAGTGCAGGCATACAGGACGGCCAGTAGCCAGGCATAGCGCGCGGCGGCCACATTCCCCTTTAAGTCGTTCCTCTCGGCGCGCAGACCCCACAAGTAAGCCATCGCCAGCAGGCCGTAGCCGAGCATATGTCCGCCCTTTTTGACGAGGGTGTCCGCCCAGGAGAAATTCGGCATCTCATACGAGGGGATGGACGAAAAAGCGAAGATCGTCACCATAATTGATATGGAGGGCAGCCAGCGGCGGATAAAAGCGAGAATTCCAGGCATGGGCGTGATTGTAATGCAAATTCTATGGCGATAAATGGGAAGTTAGTGTAACGGTAAGGTTGTATAATTGGTATACAAGAAACATGAGTCTGAAGGTTCTCACCGAATCCATCCTCCCCGCCATTGAATACGAACTCCAGCGCCAGGTTGCACGGCTGGACGAGCCGCGCACGCGTCCCTTCTACGAGATGCTCACTTATCACTTGGGCTGGACAGGCGAAGGCGCGAGCCCAGAGGCGAGCGGCAAGCGCATTCGGCCATTGCTCCTTTTGCTTACCACAGCCGCCTGCAAGGCAGGTTGGAAACCTGCCCTACCCGCCGCGGCTGCAGTTGAACTTATCCACAACTTCTCGCTCGTCCACGACGATATCCAGGATAAAAGCGATCTGCGGCGCGGCCGGCCCACGGTTTGGAAGAAATACAGAGAGGCGCACGCCATCAATGTCGGGGATTCGCTCTTCATCCTGGCGCATCTATCGTTGTCCGAATTGAAGGATAAGTTCACGGCGGAAGTGGCGCTCAAGGCCGAGGCCGTCATTGATCGGGCTTGCCTAGACCTGACGCGCGGCCAGTACTTGGACATGTCCTACGAAAGCCAGTCTGGCCTGACCATCCAGGATTACTGGCCGATGGCCGCCGGGAAGACGGCTGCGCTGCTTTCGGCCTGTACGCAGGTCGGAGCGATCCTGGGCAATGCTGACGAGTCGACTCAGGAGGCTTACCGGGATTTCGGGCACTATCTCGGCCTGGCCTTCCAGGTGCACGATGACTACCTGGGCATCTGGGGCGATAACGCCCTGATGGGCAAATCCACTGATTCGGATCTGGTAACAGGCAAGAAGTCTCTGCCGGTTTTGTACGGCCTCGGGAAGAATGGGCTATTTGCACGGCGCCGGGACGAGGGTCCGGTAAGCGCCGAGGAAGTTCGAACCCTGGCCGAGCAACTGGCGCGCGAAGGCGCAAAAGCCTTCACCCAAGAAACCGCTGACCAGATGACCGACCTGGCATTACAATCCTTGCGTCAGGCCAATCCACAAGCCGAAGCCGGAGAAGAGCTATTCGAGTTAGCCAACCAGCTCTTGAACCGACAATCTTGACACGGTCATTCGGGCTGGTATAATCACTCTACCGTGCGGGTGTAGTTCAGTGGTAGAACGCTTGCTTCCCAAGCAAGATATCGTGGGTTCGAATCCCATCACCCGCTCTGTGTAGAAGTATCCCTCCGAAAAAGCCGCCTTATCTCCACAGTTGGCGGCTTTTATTACGACTTCTTCCTAATTCTTCTGCTTGTTTCAATGTGGAAGTAATACGGCAAGAAATATCCAACCTCTTTTTGAACCTTGTAACTGAGAAAAAAGGAATTGCATTGGCGGTTGATAGAATATCGGTTGTCCAAAGCAGGAAGGCAGGAAATTTCATATGGCGAGATTCTACAAAGTATGGCTAATGATTATTTTTTTGTTCGGGGCAATTTTGAGTGGTTGTATTGCTCAAAAGCCGGAGCCTACTTCACCATTGGAATCAGAAATTACACTTCTTCCAACAGGAACAAATACATCCGTCCCAACAAATGCGCCTGAGGCAAGAGTTACATATACAGTGACTGTCCTGCCCACGACTGTTGAAACAGAGCAACCGACGATGGGATCAACTCGTATCTCCGCAGTTGACCAGATGGTGCAAGTGTATGTTCCCTCTGGCGAATTCATCATGGGGTCGACTGACCCCGAAGCCAAGACAACCATTGAGGGAGGACGCGCATATCCCGAAATTCCCGTGAATACGGTGCATCTGGATGGATATTGGATTGATAAATATGAGGTCTCCAACGGCCAATATGCGCTGTGCGTAAATGCTGGCGTTTGCCAACCCCCCTTCGATTCCAGATCTAGAACGCGTACAGAATATTATGGTAACCCGGAATATTCGAATTATCCTGTCATCTGGGCGAATTGGTACATGGCGCGGGCGTACTGCGAATGGACTGGCAGAAGGCTGCCAACCGAGGCGGAATGGGAGAAGGCCGCCCGTGGTACGGATGGACGTAAATATCCCTGGGGTAATGATCCATTGAGCGGAGAACGGGCAAACTTTTGCGATATTAATTGTACTGAAGACTATGCCAATGAACTCTACAATGACGGCTACGCAGATACATCTCCGGTAGGTAACTATCCCGCAGGCGCCAGCCCCTATGGGGTGATGGATATGGCTGGAAATGTATGGGAATGGACCGGTACGCTCATCCAGCCCTACCCCTATGATTCCAGTGATGGACGGGAAGATCTGGATGCACCTGGTGAGCGGGCTTGGCGCGGGGGACCATTTAGGAATGGGGTGTGGTGGATGCGTTCAACCGTACGCTACCGCTCAGTTCCATATTATTGGTGGTATAGCCTGGGTTTTCGCTGTGCATCTTCGGAAAAATGACCTTCAATAGAGTGGTTAAAATGAAACAAGCCCCACTCTTCTGTGCGGGTGTAGTTCAGTCTTAGAACGCCTGCTTCCCAAGCAAGATATCGTGGGGACGAATCCCATCACTCGCTCAATTGTTCCAGTGCCGAACCGCCTTCGGGCGGTTTTGTGGTTAAGCGTGATGGTACAATCGGCGCAATAATGACTCCCACACCAGATTTAATCGTCATCGGCGGCGGATTGGCCGGCAGCGAGGCCGCCTGGCAGGCCGCCCAAAGAGGGCTGCGCGTGCAGCTCTACGAAATGCGCCCGGCGCGTTCAACAGGCGCGCACCAGACCGCCGACCTGGCCGAGCTGGTCTGCTCGAATTCGCTCGGCTCCAGGCTGCCAGACCGGGCCTCGGGCGTGCTCCAGGACGAGCTTCGCCGCCTCGATTCCATGCTGCTGGAATGCGCCGAGGCGTCCGCCCTGCCGGCTGGTAGCGCCCTGGCTGTGGATCGAGTCGCCTTCTCCCGGCTGGTCACCGGGCGGATCGCATCCCACCCGCGCATCGAAATCCGCCGCCAGGAAATGACTGGCATACCATCCGGTCCAGCCATCCTCGCCTCCGGCCCGCTGACCTCCGCCAGCCTCTCGAAAGCCATCGCGGACCTGACCGGCGAGGAGCATCTGCATTTCTACGACGCCATCGCCCCCATCCTCAGCCTGGAATCTAGCAACTTGGAAGTCGCCTTCCGCGCCTCGCGCTATGGGAAGGGGGAACAAGACGAGGGCGATTACATCAACTGCCCCCTCACACAAGCGGAATATGAGGCCTTCGTCACGGCGTTGATTTCGGCGGAACGCATCCAACTGCGGGATTTCGAGAAAGAAGTCGAGGCGGGCGTCAAGGCTGGCGCGCACCACTTCTTCGAGGGCTGCCTGCCGGTCGAGATACTGGCGCGGCGCGGGCGCGAGGCGCTGGCCTTCGGGCCGATGCGTCCGGTCGGCCTGACCGACCCGCGCAATGGAAAACGCCCTTACGCCGTCGTCCAATTACGCCAGGATAACCTGGCGGGCAGCCTCTACAACCTGGTCGGCTTCCAGACCAACCTGACCTTCTCCGAACAACAGCGCGTCCTGCGCATGATCCCAGGGCTGGAAAATGCTGAATTCGTCCGCTACGGGCAGATGCACCGCAACACTTTCATCGCCGCGCCCAAGGTCCTGCTCCCTACCCTGCAATTCCGTCGCCGCGCCGACCTGTTCTTCGCCGGACAGATCACCGGCGTGGAAGGCTACCTGGGCAACGTCGCCACCGGCCTGCTGGCCGGCTCGAACGCAGCCCGCCTGCTGCAAGGCCAGGCTCCGCTCACGCTGCCGGTCACGACCCTGCTCGGCGCGCTCTGCCATTACATCACCCACGCCAGCCTGGCCAATTTCCAGCCGATGAAAGCCAACTTTGGCATCCTTCCACCCCTGGAGATAAATCAGCGTATGGGCAGGCGCGAGCGCGCGAAAGCCCACGCCGAGCGCGCTAGGCTGGACCTGAATCACTTCCTAGAAGGGCAATGAAGCTTCGCAGGCTTCGCGCCTTTACGGTTCATTTCCAACAGTCCTCGAAAACTTTACCTAAGAGGGGGACCTCCAAGTTTTCAATGGGTTTGCGAATTTACCCAAGAAGCAGTAAACTTAGTCTGTATGAGCATCTAAAAAAACCTCGCCCGATTCCGAACTGGCCGGACTTCTCGGCCTCGAAATCAATCAGAAAGAAGAATCCTGAATGGCAAAAAAAGTCCCTCTGCCGACCACGCCGCCGCGCGAGCGCGTTTTTCTGGTCGGCGTAGACATTCATGGTAGCCATACTTCGGGCTACCATTATGGTCGCACACACCTGCTCTCGCTAGACGATTCGCTGGCCGAGCTGGCCCTCCTGGCAGATACGGCCGGCCTGGAGGTGGTCGGCGAGCTGACCCAGAAACTGGATCACCCCGACCCGGGTACCTTCATCGGCTCCGGCAAAGTGACCGAACTGAAGGCGCTGGCCGAAGAGACGCTGGCGCAGGTGGTCATTTTCGACAATGAACTCTCGCCCCGCCACCAACGCGAGCTGGAACGCCTACTTGGCAGCCACATCCGCATCCTCGACCGCACGGCGCTGATCCTGGATATCTTTGCCCAACACGCGCACACCAGCGATGGCATGTTGCAGGTCGAGCTGGCGCAATACGAGTATTACCTGCCGCGCCTGACCGGCGCCTGGACGCACCTGGCGCGGCAGGCTGGCGGCGGAGGCGGTCGTTCCGGCACGGTCGGCGGGGTGGGATTGCGCGGCCCGGGCGAAACGCAACTGGAAGTAGACCGGCGCAACATCCGCAGCCGCATCGCCCACCTGAAACGCGACCTCGAAAAGGTGCGCGCCCACCGCACGCGCTCCCGCCTCCAGCGCAAGCGCTCACGCATCCCCATCGTGGCTCTGGTCGGCTACACCAACGCCGGCAAGTCCACGCTGCTCAACCGGGTGGCAAAAGCCGACATCTACACGGCCGACAAATTATTCGCCACGCTCGACCCGACCACGCGCCGCGTCGAGCTTCCCGGCGGGTACCAAGCCCTGTTCACGGATACCGTCGGCTTCATCCAGAAATTGCCCACCACGCTGGTCGCCGCTTTCCGCGCCACGCTGGAAGAGATCACCGAAGCTGACCTGCTCCTGCACGTGGTGGATATTTCGCACCTCAACGCCAGCAACCAGGCGGAGGCCGTCCACCAGACCCTGGCGGAGATCGGCGCCGGGCACATCCCGATGATCACCGCCCTGAATAAAATAGACCGCCTTGCGGACCCGCAGGCGGCGCGCGCCGCCATTCAGCATTACCCGCAATCCGTGGCCATCTCCGCCCGCACCGGCGACGGCATCCCCGACATGCTGGCTTCCCTGCGCGGCGCGCTCTACGATACCTATACACCCGTCCTGGTGCGCCTGCCCTACCAGCAGGGAGCGTTGATCTCGCTGTTCCACGAGGCCGGCCAGATCGAGCGCGTCGAGCACGAACGCGGCAGCGTGTTGATGGGGGGACGCATCCCCGGCCGGCTGGTGGCGCAGTTCAACGCATGGCAGGTGAAGCCGGGCGAACTTCAAGAAGAGGAACACGAACATAAGTCATGATCGAACCCGATCTTCCCCTGATCGAGCTGCACCGCCACCTGGACGGCAACGTCCGCCTCGCCACCATCCTGGACCTGGGGCGTGAGCACAACCTGCCGCTGCCCGCCTGGGACCTGGATGGGCTGCGTCCGCACGTGCAGGTGACCGATCCCCGGCCAGGCGTGATGGCCTTCATCGCCAAATTCGAATGGCTGACAGGCGTGATGGTCAATTACGACGCCTGCCGCCGGATCGCCTACGAGAACGTGGAGGACGCCAAACGGGAGGGGATGAATTACATCGAGCTGCGTTTCAGCCCCTGGTTCATGGCCAAGGCCCATGCCCTGGACCCAGCCGGGGTCACGGAAGCCGTGGTGGAGGGCATCCAGGCCGGCCGCCGCGACTTTAGCATGAAGGTCAACCTGATCGGCATCCTGAGCCGGACTTACGGGCCTGCAACGGCTGCGAAGGAACTCCGTGCGCTGTCCAGCCAGCGCGAGCACATCGTTGCTCTCGACCTGGCCGGGGACGAGGCCAATTTTCCGGGCGAGCTATTCCGTGAGCACTTTCGCACCGCCCGTGATAATGGCTGGCACGTCACCGTCCACGCCGGGGAAAGCGCGGGCGCGGAAAGTATCTGGCAGGCCATCCACGAGTTGGGGGCGGAGCGCATCGGGCACGCCCTGCGCGCCGTGGACGACCCGACCTTGATGGACTACATGGCCGAGCAGCGCATCGGGGTGGAGTCCTGTCTGACCAGCAACGTGCAGACCAGCTGCGTGCCGGATTACAACTCCCATCCGCTGCGCCGCTTTCTCGAAGCGGGCATCCCGGCCACTCTCAACAGCGACGATCCCGGCATCAGCGGGATTGACCTGCACCATGAATACGAAGTCTCCGCGCCCAAAGCCGGGTTGACCCAGGCGCACATCCGCCAGGCGCAGGCCAACGCGCTGGAGACGGCGTTCCTGACGGAGGGCGAGAAACGATCCCTGCGAAGTCAGGTATCATCCAGCAGGCTTTCTCCTGCTGCGTGTTAGGTGTTGCGTGTTAGGTGTTAGGTGTTGCGTGTTGCGCGTCATATATCGAGGGGGCTTTCCCCTATGGGGATGCTTCGCGCTCAACCGCCAGACCAACGCGCTGGAAGACGTGCCCTTCGACTGCGTTCAGGACAAGGGTGTAGACCATGGTGGTTTTCACGTCCCTTCGACAGGGTTTCGACAGGCTCAACCTGCCAGCTCGGGGCAAGCTTTGTGACCGAGCAGTTCCTGGACGGTGCGGATATCGTAACCGTTTTGGAGCAGGTGGGTGGCTTATGGCTGATGGCTTATGGCTGATGGCTTATGGCTGATGGCGGAGGGTGGAGGGGAGCGTCAGTTATTGCCTGTCCTGGCCGACAGGCCAGGGGAGGATAGGAGACCGCGCAAGCGCTTATGGGCGGGTGTTTGGCCTTCGAGGTAGTGCTGGGTGGTGCGGATGTCGGCGTGACCCATGAGTTTCTGGATGTCGTCGAGTTGGTAACCGGCTTCTTTCAAGCGATGGGCGAAGGCGGCGCGCAGGGTGTGGCCGGTGGCGCGCTTGGTGAGGCCAGCGGCATGGACGGCGGCGGTGATGGCTCTCTGAACGCCGCTGGGGTGCAGGTGATGCCGCTTGACTGCAAGGGTGCGGGGGTCTACAGACAGGTCACGGGAGGGAAATACATACTGCCACTCCCAGGATGTGTCTGCCGCGGGGTATTTGCGGGCCAGAGCCGGAGGCATGGAGACCGGGACATCGGCGTGAGCGTCGTAGAGGCGGCGCGCCTGGTCGAGGTGAGCGCGCAGGCGTTGGAGAAACTGCTCGTCGTCGGGCAGGAAGGTCACCCGGTCGCGGTTGGACTTGGTGTCGTGGACGGTGATGAGCAGGTTCTCAAAGTCGAGGTCTTGGATTCTCAGGCGCAGGGCTTCGAGCAGCCGTAAGCCGCTGCCGTAGAGAAGGCAGGCGATGAGGTAAGGCACTGGGTCGAGTTGGGCGAGGATGCGCAGGCATTCGTCGTGATTCAGATAGGGTTGGACGTATGTGGTTCGCTTGGCGCGCACAATGTCGAGGTCGTCGAGAGGAAGGAGAAGGACGGCGCCGTAGAGGAACAGGAGGGCAGAGAGAGCTTGGTTTTGAGTGGAGGCGGCAACCTGTTCCTGGGAGGCAAGGTGGCTGAGGAACTGTTCGACTTCGGCGGCACCCATGGTAGAGGGGTGACGGAGTTTGTGGAAGCGGACGTAACGTTCGTACCAGTGGACATAAGCCTTTTCGGTGCGATAGGAGTATCCGCGCAGGCGGATGGCCTCGCGGATGCGGTCGGCGAGTTTTTTCTCTGACATGGGTTTTGCTCTTGACCTTTTGGAATTATTGTGGATAATAGCATAAGATAGAGAGTCACACAAGATAGGATAGAGAGTCGAGATAATTAATAGTTAGGCGGCACCGCGAGACGAGCGCGTCACTCCTCATCTCGTCGCGTATACGTCGAGGAATCTACGGAGGTGAACAGAATGGAAACAGTGAAATGCCCAAGTTGTGGAGGCAATGACCTAAACCAGTTGGACCCGGCGGAATACAAGTGTCTTCATTGTGGCACAAGTTTCATGCTCACCCATGCCCAAACAGGTATTGTAGATGTTGTTCTCCTGCAAGTCGGCAAGAAGAAGACCGACGTGATCCTGGCTCTCAGGGAAGTCACAGCCAAGGAGACCACCATCAAGATCATTGACTTGGCAATGGCGAAGCAACTGACAGACGCTACACCCTGTGTCGTTGTACCCAACGTACCATTGGAAATAGGAGAGCGCGTCAAAGTGAGGTTAGAAAAGGCGGGAGCCACAGTTGAGCTAAAGCCCGCCTAAGAGGGTGCTGAAAAGCGCCGTCGCGGAAGAAGTGCATTAAGCGAGTCCTAGATTTGTTGGCCGCCTAACAACTCGCTGCAGCTGACCCGGCTGGCGTGCGGAGAGTTGGAGCTTGTGGTGCCTGCCAAGCTGCCGTAGAGTGGGGGAGCCGTAGCCTGAGCCGCCGGGCAGCTGAGCTCGAGGCCGTTGGGCGGCCCTATCATAGGTAGTAAGGAGAACTCAAAAATGGATTGCGAACTTAAAAACATCACTGTTCACTATGAATTGTTTGGTGAAGGAAGACCCATTATCATGCTCCATGGTTGGGGCATTGACCATCGCCACATGATGAGTACCATGGAGCCACTCTTTGGGCAGCGCGACGGATGGAAACGCATCTATCTTGATCTGCCCGGGCACGGGAAAACGCCCGGAAAGGATTGGATCACCAACCAGGATAAGATGCTAGACGTTGTTTTAGAATTCATCGATGCCGTTATCCCGGGGCAAAAACTTGTGGTGGCAGGCATATCAGCAGGCGCATATCTTGCACGCGGCGTGATCTATCGCCGAATGGAATCAATAGATGGATTGCTCTTGGGAGTCCCCGTGATCATGGTGGATGATGCGAAACGGCATGTGCCTTCTCATGTTGCCTTGGTTAAGAACCCGGCGCTTGTGTCTGCAATGGATCCCGATGAAGCGGATGGGTATTTTAAGTTTGCCGTTGTTCAAAATGAAAAGATCGCTGAATTCGTGCGGACCAATTACACGGCCGCCGGTGATATTGGCGACCAAGCCTTCCAGGCGAAGATCAGAGAGCATGATGAGAACTATGCATTCTCATTCAATGTGGATGCACTTGCCAAGCCATATCCTGCTCCAACGCTGATCGTCACAGGCAGACAGGATTTCATAGTTGGTTATCGCGAAGCCCTTGAAATCCTAGAGAACTATCCGAGAGGAACATTTGCCATCCTCGATCGTTCGGGGCATTTTCTGGAGACCGAGCAGGAAGAACTGTTCCACGCGTTAGCGGGTGAATGGCTTGACCGAGTTGATGAGTACGTTGGAATGTTAAGGTAAGATTATTGCCGCCCAACAAAGCGTGCACTGTACAGGTGGGATTCTGCGGCATTTTCGAGCATTTTTCCCTGGCCTAGCCCGCCAGGGCAGGCTGGCTTCGGGTTTTTCCTGCTCCCAAGCAGAGTCCACGCCCGCCCACCTGTGCCCCGAAGGGGCATAACGCAATCCGTTGAAACTGTCGAAAAAGCGAGAAAAAGGGATAGGAGATAGTTGCGCTGAAAGGTAAGG
>JALHUM010000109.1 GCA_022865905.1 Anaerolineales bacterium
CACGTTCCCGGCATAGGCGCTCAAGAAGTAAAGCAGCAGGAATCGCCCGTGACCGAAACGCGCCTCCAGTCCGCGCCCGTAAATGACCAATGCGTACATGTTGAAACCGATGTGCAGGAGCGAAGCGTGCAGAAAGACCGGCGTGATGAGCCGCCAGATTTCGCCGAGGCGGATCAAGGGTCCGTATTTCCCTCCGAGTTGGAATGGCAAATCAGTTCCGAGCAGGTACTGCGTTCCCATTTGTAGCAAGTAGATAAAGACGGTCACTGCGAGCAGGATATAGGTCACGTACGGCTTGACGGTGGGCGTGCTGACGCGCACAAGCGCCTGTCGCGGTGTTTGCGAATATGGTTCGGGAGTCGGATATTGGCTCACGATTCTCCTTTGTGGATACCTTAAACTCCGTGCAATTTGTGTCCTTCGTTATGATCTTTTATAGATTTACCTTGCGCGGACTGACGCGGTGATGCTCGGCCTGGATGATGGCGACCAGCGTATCCACCGTCTCGTCGAGGTGAAAGTCCGAGTTGACGACCACGTAATCGAACTCTTCAATGCGCTTGAGTTCCTGACGGGCGGTGGCGATGCGCAGCGCCAGCCCCTCCGAGTTCTCAGACTTGCGCGCCTTGAGCCGGTTGACCATTTCCTCCTCGCTCGTGGTGGTCAGGAAAATGAGCAAGGCCTCCTGCGCCAGCTTGCGGACGGTGGCCGCGCCCTGCACATCAATGCGCATGATCACATCCTTGCCGGAGGCGAGCGCCTCACGTACCTGCTGCTTGGGAATGCCCTTGTAGTCGTTGTAGACGATGGCGTATTCGAGCAGTTCGTTCGCTTCGATCATGCGGGCAAACTCATCTTTCGAGACAAATAAATAATCCTTGCCGTGCACTTCGTTCTCGCGTTTCGGGCGGGTGGTGGCCGTGACGACGAAGTGGAAAGGCAGCTCTCGCTCCTTCATGCGCTGAAGCACGGTGTCCTTGCCTACGCCGGATGGCCCGGAGATCACGATCAGCAGCGGCTGGGGATTGTACAGGTTGAAATCGGGGTCGAGAGTCATGGCTCAATTGTACCCGAAACGAGAAGGGCAACCGAGGTGGGAAAATCGAAAAAATCGCGTTAGAATTGGGACATGCCACTTTACGATTACATCTGCCTGGACTGTCACAAACGCTTTGACGTATTCATGCCCTACAGCGAGTACGGCGCTCGACCCGTTGCCTGTTCCCACTGCCAGAGCGAAAACGTCCGCCGACGCGTCCCCCGCGTCCGCGTGGCGAAATCCGAGGAAAGCCGCATGGACGACCTGGCGGGCGACTTCTCCGATCCCTCTGCGCTGGCCGGGCTGGAGAATGATCCGCAGGCGATGGGTCGCATGATGCGCAAGATGGGCCGCGAGCTAGGCGAGGAGATACCCCCCGAATTCGACGAGGTGGTGGACCGGCTGGAGAAAGGTCAAAGCCCGGAGGAGATCGAGAAGGAAATCCCCGATCTAGGGGAAGGAGGAATGGACGGCGCGGATATGGGGATGGGAGGAATGGATTTTTAGCTACTTTATCTGCGCCTTCAACTTCCCGGCGGTTTCCTTATACGCGGCCAGCTTCTCTCGCTCCTTCTGGACGACTTGCGCGGGGGCTTTCCTGGCAAAATCGCTCGCCAGCAGCTTTTCCAGGCGGTCAATCTGCGACTGAGAATCGGCCAGTTCTTTCTGGATGCGAGCACGTTCTTTGGGAGAAATTCCCCATTCGCTAGCAGAGAAGTATATTTCCACTGTGTCAACTACAAGTGGATAATGAACATCAGGGTTATATTCAATCGCGTTAGTTACAACTACTTTTTCGGGGTCTAGCCCTGAAAAATAAGCAGTACCAGCTATTTGTTGTTTCAACATTTCTATTTTCTTACTGGGCACAAAAGTAGCAGATAGTCTTTCCCTCGGATTTATTTTCTTCTCGGCGCGTAAATTACGTATTCCAGTGTGAATGTTCTGAATTAAAGTGAACTCCGCTATCTTCTCGGCTTCCCAGTCTTCTTCGGAGCGCGGTTCCGGCCAGGAGGCAATGATCAGCGCTTCCGGCCAATCTTTTGCCAGGTCCGCCAGTGGTGAACCGATCAATGCCTTGCGTAAGTGTCCCCAAAGTTCCTCGGTGACGAACGGAGTGAAGGGATGAAGCAGGCGTAGGCACATATCCAGCACGCTCACCAGCGTGATGATCGTCTGCTCACGTATCTCATCCTTCTGCACTTGCCGTTTTGCCGCTTCCACGTACCAGTCGGCGAAATCGCTCCAGAAGAACTCGTAAATTTGCCGCCCGGCCTCGCCGTATTGGTAGGACTGGAATAGGCGATCCACGTCACGGATGAGGGCTTGCAGGCGCGCCCAAATCCATGAATCGGCCAATGTCCATTCGCTCCCCTCCCCCTTTTTGGCAGAGGGGCCGGGGGTGAGGGTGGAGATCACAAATCTGCCCGCATTCCAAATCTTGTTGGCAAAATTGCGGTTGGCTTCCACCTTTTTTAAGCTCAAGTTCATGTCGTTGCCGGGCGAGGAGCCGACCAGCAGGGTGAAGCGCAGGGCGTCGGTGCCGTAATCGTTCATGACCGGCAGCGGGTCAACCGCGTTCCCTTTGCTCTTGCTCATCTTCACCCCAAATTCGTCGCGGATCAGGCCGTGCAGGTACACGGTGTGGAAGGGCACCTCGCCAGTGAATTCCAGCCCCATCATGATCATGCGCGCCACCCAGAAGAACAGGATGTCGTAGCCGGTTTCCATGATGGTAGTCGGGTAGAAATAACTCAGGTCGGGGGGTTGATCGGGCCAACCAAGGGTCGAGAACGGCCACAGGCCGGACGAGAACCAGGTATCCAGCACGTCGGAATCCTGCTCGATCTTTGCCGAACCGCAATGGGCGCACTGGGATGGATCCTCGCGGGCGCAGGTCTGCTCGCCGCAATCGGCGCAGTACCAGACCGGGATGCGATGTCCCCACCATAGTTGGCGGGAGATGCACCAA
This sequence comes from Anaerolineales bacterium, assembly GCA_022865905.1. Taxonomy (GTDB): domain Bacteria; phylum Chloroflexota; class Anaerolineae; order Anaerolineales; family Villigracilaceae; genus CG2-30-58-95. The sequence continues at coordinate 3,012 of JALHUM010000109.1, forward strand.
TCCTGGATGTTTTCGAGCCAGTTGTAGTAGACCTTCTCGAAACGCTCCGGCACGATGCGGATGCGGCCGTCTTTCACGACCGCCAGCGCAGCTTCAGCCAGCGGTTGGATGCGCACGAACCACTGAGTGGAGATCATCGGCTCGACGATTTCGCCACCGCGCTGCGAGCGCGGGATAGTGGTGTGGTACGGTTCTTCCTTGATAACCAGGCCGGCGGCACGCATGTCAGCCCATAGTTTTTCGCGGCAGACGAAACGGTCCAGACCCGCATACGGGCCGCCCACCGCCGTCACGCGCGCTTCGCCGTCGAGCATCGAAAGCACCGGCAGGTTGTGGCGCTGGGCGATGGCGTAGTCGTTGGGATCGTGGCCGGGCGTCACCTTGAGCGCACCTGTGCCGAACTCGCGCGAGACGTACTTGTCGGCAATGACCGGGATCTCTCGTCCCAGCATTGGCACGATGACTTTCCTGCCAATGAATTTCTTGTAGCGTTCGTCCTCGGGATGGACGGCCACGCCGGTATCGCCCAGGATGGTCTCCGGGCGGATGGTGGCGACGGGGATGTACCCGGTTGAGACTCCCGGAGACTGCGAGTCTCCGGGAGTCTGCGCGAGTATATATTTGAAATAATACAGCGTGGCATCCTCTTCCTCGTACTCCACCTCCAGGTCCGAGACAGCGGTCTTCAAGCCGGGCGACCAGTTGACCAGGCGCGGACCTCGATAGATGAGTCCCTTCTCGTATAGGCGCACGAAGGCCTCGCGCACGGCGCGCGACAGGCCCTCGTCCAGGGTGAAGCGCTCGCGCTCCCAATCGCAGGAGGCGCCTAGGCGCCGGATCTGCTGCGTGATGATGCTGTGGTACTTCACCTTCCACGCCCAGGCGCGTTCCAGGAATTTCTCGCGACCCAACTCTTCACGCGTCACTTCTTCGGTGCGTAGCAGGTCTTTCTCCACCTGTAGTTGCGTGGCAATGCCGGCGTGATCCGTGCCGGGAACCCACAGCGTCGGGATGCCTTTCATGCGGTGGTAGCGGATCATCAAGTCTTCCATCGCCACGAACATGACGTGGCCGTAGTGCAGCTCGCCGGTCACGTTGGGCGGCGGGATGGAGAGCACGAACGGCTTCTTGGCCGGGTCGAAACCCGGCTTGAGTGGGTCGTTGGACGGACGAAAGTAGCCACCCTTCAGCCACATCTCGTAGATGCGCGGCTCGGTGGATGTGAAATCGTATGCTTTGGGCAAGTCGTATTTGGTCATGAGTACCTCCTTAAAATATCGCAGCTAAGGCATGGGAGCCCGGTCTAGCGGATCATTCGTCGCTCCTCCATCCGGGCGCGATGTATTGGATCTGCTTATACAGCTTGACCTGCTCGCCGACCGCGTCCCGCATGATGTTGCCGGAGACGTGCATGAGCGTATCATCGTATTCCAGGACGACACCCATGGCTGCCCAGCACGGATAGTGGTGGTGCAGCATCCCGGCCCTCTCCTCGGCGTCGTCGGCCGAGACGCCGACCAGGTGTTCGGCGGCGTAGCGGGCGCATCCACAGGCGGCATCCCTCACGACCTCCACGGAAACGATGGCGCGAGTCTGCAGGTCAACCGTGATCTTGAACTCCGGCATCCCAAAATAATGGGCAAACTCGCGGATCAATGGATTATCGTAAGCCACCTTCTCGCGCCGCGAGAGCCAGTAATGCGTCTCGCTCAGTGAACACAGCGGCTTTGGGGTGACGACGGCCACGTTCATCTTTTCCAGCCAGCCGCACAGTTGGCGCGCCAGGCCGCGCGGCAGGACAGCTTCGTTGTCAATCGCGGCGATGACGGCTGTCGCGCCGGTCATTTGGGTAATATCCGGCAGCAACTCGGCCAGGCCCTTGTGCTCGCCGAATTGCAGGATCAGGTCCGCGGCCGGAAGCGACTCGGGTAGGTAATCCTCCGGGTAGTCAATCACCTGCGGATACGCCCTCGCCGCCTCCCAGACTTCCAGAGTCCATTCCTTCGGCATGTGCTTGCGGAGGTTCTCCACGTGCCTGCGGCCGTAGTCGCCGTTGACGATGGCCAGGATGCGCATGACATCTCCTGCCTTCACCCCTGCACCCCTCTCCCGAAATCGGGAGAGGGGACGGGGGTGAGAGTAAACAAAACACGCCTCCGTCCACATGAGGACGAAGGCGCTTCCTTCGCGGTACCACCTCATTTCGCTTTCTCATCCATGAAGAACACTAGGGATAAGAAAAGCGCACTCTGTGATCGGCCATCACCGGCCTGCGACTGTAACGGGCGCACCCGTGCCGTTCTACTTGCCCACTGACCACTGGCTACTGAGGACTGGTCACTGGCCTTTCTTCGGCATTCAACCGGACGACTTCAGCGGCGGCATTTCTGCGGGGGCTTCCAACCTTCGGCCACACCTTCTCTATCAGCCTGCCGGTCGCCTACTCCTTCCGGAGTTGGGGAAATTATACGCGGGTGTGGCGAGTGAGTCAAGCCATTAGTGTAACATCAACATCCTGCGGCTTCATCCTTCCGCCTTCTGCCTTCATCCTTCAAATTATGGTATCCTTAACCCAACTCAATCCTCAGGAGAAACCCATGTACATCGCCATCGAAGGCGTTATCGGCGTCGGAAAGACCACGCTGGCGCGGCTGCTCCAGCCCGCCTTTGACGCCGACCTGCTGCTCGAAGTCTTCGAGGAAAATCCTTTCCTTTCCGATTTCTACGCCGCCCGCGAGCGCTACGCCTTCCAGACGCAGATCTTCTTTCTGCTCAGCCGCTATCACCAGCAGCGGCGCGCCGTTCCAGCCATCCTGGCGCAGGGCAAATCGCTGCTCTCGGATTACACCTTCGCCAAAGACGCCCTCTTCGCCGGCATCAACCTGAAGGGCGACGAGCTCGAAATGTACCAGCGCGTCCACGAGGCCCTGGCTGAGAAGATCACCCGACCAGGCTTGCTGTTATATCTCCGCGCCAGCACCGAAACGCTCATGCAGCGCATCGCTCTGCGCGACCGATCATACGAGCGCAACATGGAACGCAACTACATCGAAGAGCTAAACCAGGCCTACGAGAAATTCTTCTCCGTACCGTACGACGATACCCCCATCCTGACCATAGACACGAACTCGCTGGACTTTGTGCGTTACACTGAACACCTGAAGCTGATCGAGAACCGCATCCGCCAGACCCTCAGCCTGCCCCCGTTCCAGACAGAACTGCCCCTCGAGAAGCGATAAAGGTATCCCCATGCGCCTGATGCTCGAAACGATGATCCAGATCGCCAGGGAGGTGGCCCTCCAACGCGCCAATTCCAACCACAATATCGTCGCCGCCTACATGACCGGCTCGGTGCTGGACAAGGACCCTTTCCTGGGCGACACAGCTGATATTGACCTGGTGCTCGTTCACGCCCAAGAACCCAAAGCCAGACGAGAGATCGTCTCGCTCTCGCCCGAAATCCACCTGGATATCAAGCATAACCCGCGCCGCGAATACAGCCACCCGCGCGAACTGCGCGTCCATCCCTGGCTGGGGCCGGAGATGTACGACCCGCTGCTGCTGTACGAGAACGAGCACTTCTTTCATTTCGTCCAGGCCGGGCTGCGGGATAAATTTTCACGAGCCGGTGAACACCCTCCAGCACGCCCGCCGCAACGCCAAACACGCCCGCCAGATGTGTAACGGGCTGCAAGCTCCATCCGAGAGCGGCGCGGCGCTCATCCTGAAATACCTCAAAGCAGTCAACCACGCCGCCAACGCGGTCGCCCTCTTGACCGGCAAGCCACTGGCCGAACGGCGACTCCTGTTACAGTTCCCGGCGCGGGCCGAGGCGGCCGGTCGCCCCGGCCTGACCGCCGGGCTGCTCGGTCTGCTGGGCGCTCCAAATGTGGACTACTTCGCCCTGGCCGGCTTCCTGCCCGAGTGTGAAAAAGACTTCCAGGAGGCGGCCAGCAGGCCCGAGGTCGAGGGACGCATCCACCCGGCCCGGCTGGCGTATTACAAAAAGGCGCTCGAGGCCTTATTGAGCAGCCATAATCCGCGAGCCCTCCTCTGGCCGTTCATCCACACCTGGAGCCTGGCCGCGGCCGTCCTCCCACTGGATAGGCAGGCCGCCTGGCAATCCGCCTGCCAGCAATTGGGACTGGTCGGAGAGGCGTTCGAGGAGCGTCTGCAGGGATTGGATCATTACTTGGAAGGCATCGAAGAACTACTGGAGGGCAGGGCCACCGTAAACGGGTTATAGTCATGTCCATATTTGGGAGTCTCCCGGCAAGTGGACAAATGCCAAAGCTGTGGATAACTGGCGAAAAACTGTGGATAACCCGCGCTTATTGTGGAGAACCGGAACAATTATTCGAATTATGCACCCCCAGATATGGGGGAATGAATAAAGCAAGCCCGAAATATGGATTGTCGAAATTCAAGCCCTGGATCTCATGCCTGGTATTCTCTTTTTTTCCACAGTGCGCGAAAATCCCAGCTCGTCACGTAACCCCCATATGCAGGGAAGACCGGCGCAGATAGGCCACCGGTAGAGGCTGCCGGCGTGTTTTCCACTTTTCCACAAGCCCTACTACTATTACTAAGATTCATAATATATATAAATACCGCTTGAATCTAAGGCTTAAATCTTGTACAATCATGGTGAACGTGCCCCTTTTTTTGTCGTTCATCAAAGGGAGATTCAAAATGAATATAATCAAAGTTGCTGCAACCTCCCGTACATCGGCTGTGGCTGGGGCGATCGCGGGCGTGATTCGCGAGCATAAACATGCAGAAGTACAAGCGATTGGGGCGGGGGCCGTAAATCAGGCGGTCAAGGCTTTGGTGCTCGCTACCGGCTATCTCAAGAATGACGGCATCCAGGTCGTGTGCGTGCCAGAGTTCGTGGACGTGGAGATCGAAGACAAGGTGCGCACAGCTATCAAGCTGGTCGTCGAGCCTCGCTAATCTTTTTGCTCCATTCACCAATTCATCACAATGGATGGCTAAGCGTGCTCGCACGCGGCTGAACGGATTCCTGCAGGCTTCGCATCTTCGAACATATAAACAACAAGGAAGCGCTGGTCCGGAGACGTTTCTGGTATTCCCATTCTGGATTTAACATACCTTCTTTCTGGTTATCGTTCACGCTTTCTACAGTTGAGCAACAGAACATGAAAAGAACATATTGGAATGATATCCTTATCTATCTCGGTTTGATTCTCATAATTGCCCCCCCATTCTTTATTGGAATTGATAAATTTGTCACCACAGATGAGTCAACCTGGCTCAGGAATGGCGGGAACTTTTATTATGCGCTTGGCCAGCGCGATTTCCAGAAAACCTATAGCAGTATTTATATTCATCCAGGAATTACAACGGACGAGATCGTCGCAAGTGTCCTTCTAGTGGCTTTTCCTGAATATCGGGGGATTGGAACATATTTCCCTGGTGATGCGGAACAAGAGAAATTCCTTCTGCAGCATGGAATTCATCCCTTGAATATCCTGGCATATGCACGCTCAGTGCAATTGGGCATTATTCTGATATCGTTGTTAATCTTGTTCTATCTGTTCCGGCGCTTGATAGGGACACAATTCGCGTTTATTTGTATCCTGCTAATTTCTTATGATCCATTATTTTTGGGAAATGCGCGTCTGCTTAATCACGAAGCAATGATGTCAATCTTCATGTTGTTATCAGTCTTGTTTTGGGTCGTGTACCTCTACAAGGATGGAAAAGCTATCTTTCTGATCCTGTCTGGCGCTTTTGCTGCTATTGCAATCCTATCCAAATCCCCGGCTATTTTTCTTTTCCCATTTACACTCGTTATTCTTGGGATACGGGCCATTATTGACTGGCGGGCCAGGAAGAAGCCCCTCATAAAGCTCTTGGGGATTGCCGCTCTAAAATTCCTCTGTTGGTCAAGCATATTAAATTTCGTCCACATGGTGTTGTGGCCCGCGAGGTGGGTCGAACCGCTCGGAACCCTAAAGTCGCTGTTCTTCGATACTCTTGGATTGTCTACTCTTCCGCTGCTTCCCGTGGGTGCTCAAGAAGCCCCCCATTTTCCCTGGGTAAACGCTAAAGACATATTATGGGAATTGAGTATGCTCGTATGGAAAACCACACCGGTCATATGGATTGGTGTAATTCTTGCTTTTGTGTTATCCATCGAGCATATAAAAAACTGGAAAAACAGTAAGTTCCTATATCTGATATTCCTTTTATCTGGATTGGTTTCGTTAGGATTCTTATTTGTTTATGGATCGGGTATCTTGTCAAAAACTTCTGTGCGTATTCATTATTTGCTATCGGTCTATTTATGTTTGGACGTGATAGCTGCTATCGGTTGGTTTCTAGCGGTTGTGTGGCTTGACGCAAGGCTGTTGCGTGGAAGAGCATATGTTAGATATGTGTTATTCTTAATAATATTGTTGTCACAAATGATCAGCTCCTTGAGTTTCTATCCCTACTATTACACTTACTATAATCCCATCCAGGAAGCGTTGCAACCAGGAATGCAGCATCCTGTTGATAATTATTCTGAGGTGTTGGAACAAGCCGCAGTCTATCTATCAAACAAACCTGCGGCAGATCAGTTGCGAGTATTATCCTGGTTTGCTACTGGGCCTTTTTCATATTATTTTCCTGGAATAGCCGATAGTATTATTCCGTCTGCGGGGGATGATCAGGATGTGTTGGAGAATCTACGAGAATATGATTATTTGGTAATATACTATGATCGCCAACGTAGGAAGAATGATCCTCCTCATTTGCTGGCAGCATTGCAAGAGGTTGTACCCGAACATGTTATTTGGTATCATGGCGTAGAGTATGTAAGAATATACAGAGTAAATGATCTTCCAGAAGAGGTGTTCATAATTTATGGACAGTGACAAGACGCGATCGCTCGCGACAGGCTCGATGATTCAGCTTAGTTCTCGGGAGTTAAGGTATCAATAATGCGTGGCAATGGTGGTCGTCTCATGCTGCATGGTAGATCTTCTTTTACGAGGTTTATCGTAGGGGTACTCCTGGCCGGAGCGTGCCTGGGTATTGCTATTGGGCAACTGGCTTCGGAGCCAGGTGAAACCGCCCGCGCCGCGCCGCTAAAGCAAGCAAGCAGTCCGGCCGCCCACGTGGTCATCAGTGAATTCCGAACGCGGGGACCGGGCGGTGTACAGGATGAGTTTGTAGAATTGTTCAATCCAACCGGGAATCCCATAGCTGTCAGTGATTGGCAAATTATGGTGTCAGATAATGCGGGCGTTACCAGCCTGCAATATACACTACCGCCCAGTACCAACCTTCTTCCAGGTAGACATTATTTGATTGTCGGTAATTCCTACAGCGGTTCAGTGATGGGAGAATCCGGAGCGCTGCTTTCGTCAGAAGTAACCGATGATGGTGGCATTGCCCTGGTTGAGGCAGATGGCATAACCATTGCCGATCAGGTTGGGCTTAGCAGCGGCTCAATATATCGAGAAGGCACTACCCTGACGCCATTGGGCACGGATGAAGATCGTGGCTATGAGCGTAAGCCTGGAGGCGCATCTGGCAGCTGCTACGACACCAACGACAATTCGGCTGATTTTTCCCTACTTTCTCCTAGCGATCCGCAAAATTCGTCCAGCCCGGTGACAATATGTGCTGGTTCGGAAACTGCAACGCCGACGAACTCAGCTACGCCGAGGAACATGGCCACGGGCACGCCGATCGCGCCAGCCTACCTGGTCATCAGCGAATTCCGCACGCGCGGACCTGATGGCACGAGCGACGAGTTCGTCGAGCTTTTCAACCCCAGCGGAGGGGTGGTGAATATCGGCGGCTGGAAAATCCAAAAATCGAGCGGTTGTGGTACCAACATCTCCACTTTGGTCAAAGTAGCAACGGGCGTGGTATTACAGCCCGGAGGCCATTACCTGGTCGCGGCAAACAGCAGCAGCCTCACCATCACTGCCGACCAGACTTTTTCTACCTCGATCTCTGACGATGGCAGCATTGCCCTGGTGGACGCCGAGGGGGATGTTATTGATCAAGTCGGCATGTGTATCTCGACGCAATACCGCGAAGGAACGCCGTTGATCCCCCTATCTGGAAGCAGCGACGAGAGTTACGCCCGCAACCCCCTTGGCGCCGCTAGCGGCTGCTATGATGTGAACAACAACGCGGCCGATTTCTCGCTCATTTCCCCTTCTGCTCCCCAGAATAAATCCAGCCCCTTAGCCATGTGTCCGGGCGTGGTGCTGAGTACGCCCACGAGCACCCCCACCCGTACGCCGACGCGCACGCCCACCAGCACCATCACACCTATCCCAGGCGTGGTGGTCATCAATGAATTCCTGCCGCACCCGCGCAGTGATTGGAACGGCGACGGCACAGCCAACGTCGGCGACGAGTACATCGAATTGATGAATCTGGGAGTGGAGGCGGTCAGCTTGCTGAATTGGAAACTGGACAATGGCGGCGGCTCCAGCTCGTACACGCTGCCGGACTTGATCCTGGAACCACGCGCCATTGCCCGCTTCTTCCACGCCGATACCGGCATCGCCCTCAGAGACGGCGGCGGTACGGTGCGCCTGCTGAAGCCTGGTGGGCAGATCGTGGATGCTTACACTTACGGGGTTGTGGAGGCGGCCGATATTAGCTGGTGCCGCCTGCCGGGCGGGAACGGGTTCTGGACCTTCGCCTGCCGCCCGACCCCGGGCCGCCCCAACGCCCGAGCCGAATCCGGCTACCTCACGCCGACGCCATCCAGCGCGCCGGGAGGACAATCTGTGCCGGAGAGTTGTCCGCTGGCCGATACTGTTCCAGCGAGCCTCGTTCAAGCCGAGTGTGGTGAATCGCGGACAGCGATATGGAATAGGGAGTTATGGGGGGAAGGCAAAGAGTTCTGGCTGGAAAGCCGCTTCAAATGGGGAATGTTTATCCAGTAAAAAGTAGGGGCTGTATAAAAAAGAGCCTGTCACCCTGCCTGCCCTGGCGGGCTAGGCCAGGGAGCGGAGCGAAGGGTCTCCCAATAATCAAGGAGATGCTTCGCTACGCTCAGCATGACTGTTTGACAATCTCTATATCATATTAATCGGAGGCTGCCCGCGCCACTTCCTCCGGGTCGAAGATGACCTCCTCCTTGCCGGTCAACTTCTCCTGCACCTTATCGGCGATCAGGCTCAGGTGTCCGGGATGGGCGACGTAATCCATGTCGTCGGAGGGGACGGTCAGCACCGGGCAGAGGGTGAAGTTGTCTATCCAGGATTCGTACAGGTTATTCAGGCTGGACAGGTAATCGTTCGGGATGGTGCGCTCGTATTCGCGTCCACGGCGGGCGATGCGTTGAACCAGGGTCGGGACGGAGGCGCGCAGGTAAATGACCAGGTCGGGCGGGGGCAGGAACTCGACCAGGGTGCGGTATAGCTCACGGTAAGTCTCGTAGTCGCGCGGGCGGATGTGTCCCTGCAGGAAGAGGTTGTGGGCGAAGATCTCGGCGTCTTCGTACACGCAGCGATCCTGGATGGCCGAAGAAGGGTAGAGGGCCAGTTGATGATGGGCGCGCAGGCGATGGGTCAGGAAGAATATCTGCGAGTGAAAAGCCCAGGTCTGCATGTCGCGGTAGAAGTCGGCCAGGTAGGGATTCTCGGCCACCGGCTCGAAGAACGGCGTCCAGCCCAGTTTTTGGCATAACATCTCGACCAGCGTGGACTTGCCCACGCCGATGTTCCCGGCGACGGCAACGAATTTTTTCATGGAATTTCCCCAGCCAGTTCCTGATCAATGATCTGTTTGAACACATCGTAGGGTTGTGCGCCGACGATGGGGATGCCGTTGATGAAGAACGTCGGCGTAGAGCTGACGCCCAGGTTCACGGCGTAGTTGTAATCTCCCATCACCTCGGACTCATAGCGCCGGTCTGTCAGGCATTCGGCGAAGGCTTGCGTATCCAGCCCCAGCTCGGCTGCATATTGCTGGTAGGCTTCTGTCGTCAGGTCGTACTTCATGCTGAACAGAGCCTGATAGAAAGGCCAATAGGAGCCTTGTTCACCGGCGCAGTCGGCGGCCTCCGCGGCGGGCGCGGCGCCAGGATGTATGCTTATGAGCGGAAAATCGCGGTACACGAAGCGGATCTGGTCGGGGTAATTGGCCATCATCCGATCCAGTACCTCGTCGTGCCATTTTTTACAGTAGCGGCATTGATAATCGCTGAACTCGATGATTGTAACTGGCGCGTTCTCAGGACCGATGAAGGGGTCGTCGTCCACGGATACATCGTAGCGTCTGACCTGCACGGTCGGCGTGGCAAGGGTGGCAGGAGAGTCGGCTGTGGCAGTTGCGGGGGGCGTGCGTCCCCACAGCAGGTAACCGGCGACGATGCCGAGGACGAAAACCACGGGCAATAGTAAACCGTAAATCAAGGGGCGCTGAAAGAATGGGGTGGAATTTTCCATGGCGGGATTATATCATCCCCAAATGAGATGACATCATAAAGTAAGATACCACAAAAGCATGGCTTCGTGCCTGACCTGCGGATGAGCGGCGTAGCCGTAGCGGTGGATGGCGCCGAGTTCGCAGCCCTGGCTGGCGTAAAAACGACAGGCTGCCACGTTGACGTTTTGCGTCTCGACCTTCAACTGGCGGCAGCCGCGCGGACGCGCCCAATCCGCTGAAGCGTGGAACAATGCTTTCCCAATCCCTCGGCCGCGAATCTCTGGTCGGACGCGGATGTCCCACAGCACAGCCAGGTCGCTGCGCCCTTCCAGCATGTTGACGCCATTCGTGTTGAAGGCGACAACCGCGCCGCCGACGTATTTGCCCGCCTCTTCCGCCATTAGGATGCCCCAGTTGCGGACATCGAACTGCTTTGGCCATTCGAGCGGACCGCCGTCCGGCAGCGCGTCGTAATCCTTGATGTAAGGCGCGACCTTTGCCTCGCGCAATTGGATGCCGCCCAGCCCCTGGCCAACCAACTCGACCTGGAAGATGGATTCCACCCGAAAGGCGATCGGGATGGTTGCGTATTGCGGGAGGAGATTGGCTTCGACCTCGAGGATTTTGAGGGTCATTTCTTGGGTCCTTCTCGATCCAGCCATAGCTCGCGGTACTGGCGGTTCCAGTCAATGGCAAATCTCCCGGCCAGGACGAGTCCCGTCGCGGCGGCGATCCAGATTATGGAACTGCCCAGTCCGAGCAGCCAGAAGGCCGGCGCCATCAGCAGGCCGGTCAGCAGGCTGGCGCGTGCGCTGTGACGCAGGATCAGGGTCAGGGCGACCAGGATGCCCAGGCCGATGACGAAGGCGATGGGTGCAGCCGCCAGCCGCCGGTGCTGGCATTGCCCATCCCGCCGCGAAACTGAGCGAAAACCGGCCAGCAGTTACCGACGACGACCAGCGCGGAGGGGGAGGTGTGTGCGCGGGTCGTTTCGCTCGCGCCAGTCCGCTCGTCTCGCTCCGCCGCTCGCATCAGCAAAGAACGCCTCACCACACCAAGCTCAAAGCGGCAGAGACGTAAGATACAAACGTCTTCACCGCCGCACTTTGGTGGTCGTGTTTCCGGTTCGCTACGCTCTCGCTCGCTTCGGTTGCCGGTCATTTCGCACCTCGTTCCGTTCCCTTAGGCTTTGGCCGGTAATAGTTGACTTCACATTCACTTTGGTAGACATCCAAATCTAAGGGTTTACTGCAACAGCTTGACCAGTATCGAACAATGCCATAACAGGTTTTACTAGTTCCTCCAACTCTCTTGGAGGTTCCAATCCGTATCTAAGCATGGCTTGATACGGGATAAATGCGATTATTCCTGGATAGTCCAACCCAAGAGAATATGCGGATGCTGTTAGGTAGCTGCTGAACCTGTTCTTACCCGGATCAACATTCACTTCAATATAGTACAAACCAGTGGAGTCATCTCTCATATCAACTCTGGTCATGTCTCTGCACCCAATCTCTTTGATGATTCTTCCAACATCGGAATGTATCCTTCTGATGATTTCTGGTGGAAGCTCTGCAGGTATCTTTAGATAGTATTCTTCGTCTTTTATGGCGTGAGTTAGGAACCTAAACCTTCCCTGCGCAACAGCTATCCGGGATAAATCAATCTCTGTTATTGGCAGTTCGGCTACTCTTCCATCGTGAGAAATAAGCATCGGCACTGTGAATTCTCTTGTGCCCTCCCCTCCGATGTACCTTTCTACGAGAACAGGCTCATCGAATTCGTGGTGTATTCGTTCAACCCTTTCTCTTATTGATCCAAAATCATCGGCATAAACGACAGAGAACTCATCTATCCCTATGCTG
>JALHUM010000110.1 GCA_022865905.1 Anaerolineales bacterium
TGCGTACCGACCACCAGCAGCGTGCCGAAACCGAGACCCGGGGCCAGCAGGCAAAGAACCGGATTGTACGCCAGCCAGACGGTGTAGCCATATAGCAAGAACAGGCCAGCGACGCCTAGTGGGATCAATTCCCAACCCCAGACCCAAACGAAATACAGGCCGATCAGACCGGTGATGGCAAAGGCGATGGAGGCGGTCAGGAAAGCGCTGCGCGCTATTCCGGGTTTGGCCTGCAAGGTGCCGCTGCCGCCGCTGAAAGGCGTGCGCTGTGTACGCGAATCCAAACCGGTCTTGAAGTCGAAATACTCATTGAAAGCGTTGACGCTGATGTGCGCCGCTACCGCCCCGATGAAGACGAGCAGGACGTGCAGCCAGTTGACGCTGCCTTTCGTCCACAACGCGGTGCCAAGTCCCACCAGCGCGCAGGCCGGGGCCAAAACGAGGAACGGCGGGCGCATCGGCCCAAGAATGTCTTTCAAGTTTTTCATCGGTCGTCTCCTATAGGATTGGGAATCGCTGACTATAAAAATAATTCACGCGGCAAGAAGTTGCGCCATCCAAAAGTCTCCCGGAGACCTGGAGTCTCCAGGAGACTGGAAATCATTCCAACTTCCCGATTTCTTTTTCCACTGCTTCCAGAATCTCACCCGACTTGACCAGCGCCATCATCGCGTTGTGGTCAGGATACAGCGGCCGGTCCACGTCGAGGTGCGCCACGTGTTTGCGGATGACTTCCCGCGCTTTCTGCGTGCCCTTGCCGGGCGTGAACTGGCGGAAATCGAGCGCCTGAGCGGCAGCCATGAACTCGATGCCCAAAATGCCATAGGCATTATCTAGGATCTGCCCATTCTTGATGGCCGTGTTCATGCCCATCGAGACGAAGTCCTCCTGGTCGGCGGCGGCGGGAATAGATTGGATGCTGGCCGGGGCAGAAAGGATGCGGTTCTCGACGATCATCATGTCAGCGGTGTACTGGCTGAGCATCATGCCCGAATAAAAGCCGGGATTGGGCGTGAGGAAATCGGGCAGGCCCTGGCTGAGGGCTGGATTGGTCAGGCGATTGAGCCGCCGCTCGGAAAGCACGCAGACCATCGTGATCGCCACGCCGGCCATGTCCATTGGCAGCGAGACCGGCGAACCCTGGAAGTTGGCGCCGGTCAGGGTCAGCTTCAGCTCCGGGACGAAGATGGGATTATCGCCCACGCCATTCAGTTCGATCTCGACCTGCGAGCGGGCGTAGGCAATCGCATCGCGTGCCGCGCCGATGACCTGCGGCGTGGAGCGCATCGAGTAGGCATCCTGCACCTTGGTCTTCATCTTTCCGGTGGTCAGGTCGGAACCGGCGATGACCTTCATGATGTTCTCCGCCGAGGCGACCGCTCCCTTGAAGCCGCGCAGCTCGTGCAGCTTGGTGGTGTACGGCTTGAGGTTGCCAAGCAGGGCTTCGATGGACATCGCGGCAGCGATCTCGGCCTGTTTCAGGAAGCGCTCCATTTCATAGATGTGGATGGCGGACATGGCCGTCAGCAAGTTCGAGCCGTTGATGGCCGCCAGCCCATCCCTTGCTTGCAGACCTGGAACAGGAATCCCGGCCCGCCGCATCGCCTCGTGACCTGGCAGCCGCTCGCCTCTATAGAAAGCCTCGCCCTCCCCCATCAGCAGCAGCGCCATCTGCGACATGGGCGCCAGATCGCCGCACGCGCCCACCGACCCTTTCTGGCAAACGACCGGTGTCACGCCTTTGTTGAGCATCTCGACAAAGGTCTGCGTGATCTCAGGCCGGTTGCCGGAGTTGCCGTGCGCGTGGACGTTGACCCGACCGGCCAGCGCGCCGCGCACCTGTTCAACCGGCACCGGGTCGCCGATGCCAGCGGCGTGGTTGTAGATCAGGTACTTCTGAAAATCATTTACCTGCTCATCGGAGAGGATCTTCTCCGAGAACTCGCCGATGCCGGTGTTCGTACCGTACATGATCTCTTTGTTGGCCAGTTTCTCCTCCAGCATGAGGCGGCAGACTTTGATGCGCTCCAGCGCGCCGGGGGCAAGCTCAACTTTTTCATTGAAGCGGGCAATGGCGACGAGTTTTTCGATGGTGAGGGAAGAGCCGTCGAGAGTGATGGTCATGGGAATACTCCTTTAGAAAATGACTTGCTTGTATGCCTAAGTTTAACCTGAAATTGCCCGTAAAACGACTGACATGACTCCTTCAATATCATTCAGTACGTCATCATTCCAGAAACGCAGCCCGCGGTAACCCTGGGCACTGATAAATGCCATGCGTTCATCATCGTATTCTTGCTGCTCAAGATGCTGGGAGCCATCCACTTCAATGGCAAGTTTGATGCGTGGTGCACAGAAATCGACGATATAGTTTCCAATAGTGTGTTGTCTGCGGAAATGCACGCCATTGCCGCGATGCGCGCGCAGGTAAGCCCATAATTTGGCTTCCGCAGGCGTCGGCTCACGGCGCAACTCACCCGCGCAGCGCATCATTTTTGGAGTGGAGCGTTTGGGAGGCATAGATATATTCTATATCATAAGCCCCTCCCCTGCCCTCCCCAAATCCTACGGATTTAGGGAGGGTGGCCGAAGGCCGGGTGGGGCAGATTTGATGGAGGTTGTGTGGGGGTAGGGTCGAGGCATGCCTCGCCCCTACCTCCATGCGGCGCACCGCCCGGTTCTCTTGGTTCAATCATCGGGTCATTCAAATCCGCCGTCACACGGCTCGCCGGACGGGAATTGAATTCCGCCAATATATGGCAACGCAATTGTGGAGCCTGCCCTGAGTAAAGCGAAGGGAATACATCATCCGGGATCAACGCGATTACGAACGCATCGCCAACTACGTCGCCTCCAACCCGGTCAATTGGGCCGACGAAGAAGAAAACCCGAATCGGTTACAATCACTGCATGAGCGAAAAAGAATTCCTCCCTAAAACCGCCATGTCCATCCACGCCCACCCGGACGACCAGGAATTCACCGTCGCTGGGACGCTGGCGAAATGGGCGCGGGCGGGCTGCGAGATCGTCTCGGTCATCGTGACCAGCGGCGAGGCGGGCGATAACGACCGGGCGCATGACGCCGCCTACAAACCGGCGCTGGCAAAGATCCGCGAAGACGAGCAGCGCGCTGCCAATGAACTGCTGGGCATCCAGGAAACCATCTTCCTGCATTACCCGGACGGCGAACTCGAACCGACCTTAAACCTGCGCCGCGACCTGACGCGTCTCGTCCGCCGCTACAAGCCCGAGGCAGTCGTCATCGGCGACCCGCAGGGCGTGTTCTACGGCAACGGCTACATCAACCACCCCGACCACCGCGCCGCGGCCCAGGCCGCGCTGTACGCGGTCTTCCCGTCAGCCGGGACACGGCTCATCTTCACCGACCTGCTCGAGGCGGGGCACGAGCCGCACAACGCCAGGAGGCTGTACGTCCACGGCGCGGAGAAGTCCGATACCTGGGTGGACATCGGCGACACGATTGGCGTCAAAATCGCGGCGTTGAAGAAACACGTCAGCCAACTTGGCGACTGGGACCCGGAGAAGATGATCCGCGAGTGGGCTGCGGAGGAGGCAAAAGAACACGGCATGGAATACGCCGAGGCCTATAAAGTCATGCTGCTGGTGGAAGAGGAAAAAGGGGGATGACAGACAGGATGTGCCAGCCTGGACAAGCCTCAGGCAGCCTGGCTCCTTACCACCTGGATAAAGACCTGGACAAGCTCAGGGTCGAAATGTTGCCAGCGTAATACTGCAAGAACGAGATGACCCTTCTCTGGGGCGCGCCGGGTGATAAGAGAGCTTTGTTGTCAACCCATCGTACACATCGGCCAGGGTCAGCAAGCGGTCCTCGATTGGGATGTTCTTGCCAGACAGCCGCTGAGGATAACCGCTCCCATCCCAATGCTCGTTGTGTGAGTAAATATAGGGAAGAGCATCTCTCAGGTGGCTGACCCCTTGCAGGATCTTGGCGCCCGCCGCGGGGTGCTGCTTCATCAAGTTCCATTCTTCATCTGGCAAGGGACCGGCTTTGTTCAGGATCTGATCTGGCACGACGATCTTCCCGATGTCGTGCAGAAGAGCGCCGATTTCCAAAATGCGCAAGTTCTCTTCCGCCCAACCGATAGCTAATACCAGGAAACGAGCATAATACACCACACGCGAAACATACCCGTGTGTGTAAGGGTCGCGGCCTTCGATAGTGTTTGCCAGAACCGTGATCGTCTCGAAATATGCCTTGCCAATGTGGGCAACTTCGACGTTTTCCATGCGAGCCAGGCGCGCCCTGAAGATCTTCAGCAGATTGTCGTAGTCAATCGGCTTGATCAGGTAATCCTCGACGCCCAGCTCGCGCCCGGCCTGGATATCTTCGGTGGAATCGTTAGCGGTCAGGAAAATAATGGGGATGGGCGTCCAGCTCTGATTCTTGCGGGGTTTTTTATAGAACTCGATGCCGTTCATGAGCGGCATGGTGATGTCGAAAAGGATGAGATCGGGCGTCATCGCCTCCAGCATCTTCAAGGCAGCTCGGCCTTCTGGACGGTATAATGCCCCATTTCCAGCACCTGGACGATGGCGCGGCAGACTTCTGTCGAGTCTTCGACAACGAGTATCTGTCTGGATACGCGCGAGGTTTCCATAGTCAGGGTAAATAATACAGGATTTGGCTGAATGCGTTCCAATGGAAGAGACGTAGGACTCCATTGGGCAGCCTGGTCGCGCTCCAACGTCAGAGACGTTGGATTCCGTTTGAACAGCCCACTTGTGATCTAACTTTGGGAATGGTGTGAGTCATCTGCCCCCTTCCCGCCCCCCTTTCATCCCCCCATTTGGGGGGACAAATGCGAACCCATCTGCTTCAGAAATGCAATCCCTTCTTCAGGGGTCAACTGCGGTTCGCTGATGACGAAGCAAAAGCCTTTTCCACCCAACTCGCGGAGGATGGTGCGCGCGCCTTCGGGCGAGACCGTCACCTGGCAGAGCTTACCACCCTCGCGGATACGCTTCAACAGCGGAAGCCAGTGCTGCGGGGGCGGGTTACCGTCGCCGGGCACCCATTGGATGCCGCACAGGCGCGGCAGGGAGAGCAGCATATCCAAATGGCGGATCTGTCCCTTCCCATCCAAATGATAGAAAGCGTAATCCAGCTTCTCGCAGCAGGCCACCAGGTCAGGCAGGACGAATCGCTCGAACATGTGCGGGGAGATCATGTACGAAACGTCACTTTGCAGCATGTAGCCGCTGCCCGGCGACCAGCACGGCCCCCAGCAAGTGATGCCGCATCCAGCCGGAGCGATCAGAGCGGATAACCTGTCATAACTGGCCAGCCAGACCTGGGTCGTCTCGCGCACCAGCCGGTCAATCTCTTCGGGCACGTCGTAGAGGTCGAGCAGCAATTGCTGCGCACCGCGCAGGTGAGCGAGGATGTCGAGATTGCCGCCCAAATCGGTGAAGCCGACGGCCAACTGGCTACCCCAACGGGCGACAGCCGCCTGCGTGATCTCGTACACCCGCCGCCACCAGGGATTTTGCCAATCGCAGGTCACGCTCAGGTCTGTCACTGAACCGGTTTTTCCCGGCGAGAACCAGGTGGTATCCCAGGAAGGATGCACCTGCGCCCCGGCAAAGGCCGCCACGATGCCCGGCCCAAAGTTCAGCCAGAAGCGCGGGAAGGAGTCGCCCAGGTAATGGGTGTTCTCCAGGCGCGGCACAAATTCATCCAGGAGGTCCTCGGCGGGCATGACGAGCGGGTAGTTGCCGAGAAAGACGCTGGCGCAGTGGGGGTCGTAACGGTCCAGAACCTCGACGCACTCCAGCACCACCAGCGGGCGTTCCAACTCCCCCGCCCACCAGGCGGCCCAGTCGCGCTCGATGCGTTCCCAGTCCGATTCGGAGAAGCGCAGGTTGAGAGGCATGGGTACCCACATATTCACCCGGAGACTTGCAGCCTCCGGGTGACTTGGTTTTAGAGATTTTCGTCGAAAAATCCGATCACGCGGCGGCGAAACTCTTCGGGATAGGTTTCGCTGGCCTTGGTGTGACCGACGCCAGGCAAGCGCCATAGTTCTTTCGGCTGCTTCGCGGCAGCATAAAGCTCATCGAAATCGGGGCAATATTGATCCAGCTCGCCGTGAACGAATAAAATGGGACGCGGGGCGATCTGCCCCACCCAGCGCACCGCCTCATAGCGGGACAGGTTCACACCCAGGCGCAGGGAAGTCACGCTGATGACCAGCCAGGCCAGGAAGGCTGCCAGTCCGCGCGGTAGATTCACCTCGACGCAGCGGCCGGTAATGGCTGTCTTCATGCGAGCGGGGCCGCCGTCGGTGATCACTGCGTTGACATCCGGACAGATCGGCGCGGCCAGCGTGGAGGCCATCCCGCCGTAGGAAAAGCCCAGCAGCCCGATCCGCTTTATGCCGCGCCGTTTCAGGAATTCGACCGCGCCCTGTACGTCGAGCCGCTCCAGGTAGCCGAAAGTTGCCAGGCGGCCATCGCTGCGCCCGTGAGCGCGGAAATCGAACAGCAGCACGTTGAAACCCGCCGCGTGCAAGGCCGGGGCGCGGTGGATGTCCCAATCCAGGCTGCCGCCGTGTCCATGCAGGATGACCACCGCCCGCTCTGAGCCGGGGGCGGGAATCCAGCAGCCGCACAGCGTCAGTCCGTCGGCTGCCTCGAACGTGACTTCTTCGAACTCGAGGCCGTATTCGGCCGGGCTGTGGATCTCGGTCAGCGGCTGGCGACGGGTCATGTAAAAGGACAAGCCCAGCCCCACCCCAAACACCAGTCCCACAGGGGCAAGCAGCCAGAGCGCGAAGATCATCTCGTCGTTTTTCGCACCCAACGCAGGCTGACCGCGCTCAGGATAAAGAGCACCGCGTAACTGGCAAAGATGGCAAAATAGCCCAGCCCCGGCAGGTAGCCGTTCAGGTAGTCGGCGATCGGGCCACCGATGCCCTTGCCGATCATCCCCGCCCCCGCCCCGGCCAGGTTGGAGATTCCCAGGTAACGTCCGGCCTCCTCAGCCGGCGCCAGGTCCGTGCCGAGCGCCCAGTTGCCGGTCATGAATATTCCCACCCCCAGCCCGATGACACCGCCGGCTGCATAGATGATCGCCATTTTGGGCACCCAGATCGCCCCCAGCACCATACATGCGCCGACGGCGGATACCAGCCCGCTCAGGGCCACCACGCGCCGTTTGCCAAACCGGTCGGAGAACCAGCCTCCGGCGAAGGCGGACAGCATGATGAACAGGCCGATGACCGTCATCAATGTGCCGTTCATGGAAGCGGCTTTTGCGGCGTCCACTTTGAAGGCGTACATCAGGAAGAAAGGCAGGAAGCCCTGGAAGGAGGTGGCCGCCGCCAGGAACAGCAGACGGTTGACCACCCACCAGGTAAACGAGGACTGGCGGCGCGCGTCCCGGCCCAGGGTCGCGTAAGCGCCGGACCATACGCCTGCCACCACCGCCACAACCATCGCCACCACCCCACCCAGGCCGACCATCACAGCCAAGGCGGCCGCCTTCCCGACGAACGGCCAGGCGATCAACCCGACCAGCCCACCCACCGCGCCGCCTCCGATCAGACCGGCGACCGCGCCCAGGCCAATCCCGGCCAGCATCCCCAGCACGCGCAGCATGGGGACTTTCAGTGAGATGGTGGGTTTTTCAGTGAGCGGTTTCTCCTTGACGAAGACGAGCGTCAGCAGCATGGTGATGAACACCGTGACGGCGGTCACGGCAATCGCCCACATGAGTTGCCCCTTGCCGACCAGTTGGGCAATGGTGAACCCAACCAGTACGATCGGCACCAGCTCCAGCACCGCCTTGACAGCCGAGGCGCGCCCGCGCTGGTCTTCAGGCACCAGGTCCGGGATGAGGCCCTGCAACGGGCCGTGCGAGACATTGGCCGAGAACTGGATCAGCAGCGTGGCGACCAGCAGCATCCAGAAGTTCCCCGAAAGGCCAATGGCGACCAGGAAAAGCACATCGAACAGGACGCCGAAGAAGATGAACGGACGACGACGCCCGAAACGGGAGGTGGAACGGTCGCTCAAAATTCCGGCGGCCGGCTGCACCAGCATGGCGATGATGAGACCCGCCGTGCTGATGGCGCCCAGGGCGGTGTTCTGCCGGCCTGTCGGCACAAACAAGGCCACCAGGTAGGGCGTGAAGACCGAGCCGACCGCCGTGTTGCGGATGTTCAGGCCGAGCCAGAACAGGTTGATGGTGATGTAATCGTACCAGTGCAAGCGTTTCATGGGGTTCCTCCTTTGGTTTATCCTTTACAGAAACCAAAGGTCTTCGAGACCTTTAGGGTCTGTTACTCACCGATGACCTTGACCAGCACACGTTTGCGTCTCCGTCCATCGAACTCGCCGTAGAAAATCTGCTCCCAGGGACCAAAATCCAGTTTCCCGTTTGTCACGGCAACAACCACTTCCCGCCCCATCACCTGGCGTTTCATGTGCGCGTCGGCATTATCCTCGCCGGTGCGGTTATGCCAATACTTGCCGACCGGCTCGTGCGGGGCAAGTCTTTCCAGCCATTCTTCGTAATCGTGGTGCAGCCCCGATTCGTCATCATTGATGAAGACCGAGGCGGTGATGTGCATGGCGTTCACCAGGCACAGCCCCTCGCGGATGGCGCTTTCGCGCAGGCAATCCTCAACTTGAGGCGTGATGTTGACAAACCCGCGCCTGGAAGGGATGTTGAACCAGAGTTCTTTGCGATAGGCATTCATGCCATTTTCCTACTCGTGAACAGCAATTTTACGGGAAACCACAGTCCCACGACAAGGAAGGCCATGACAAGGTAGGGACTGACGAACCTGGCGGGAGAGATGTCACCCAGTAGCAGAAGTAGGGAAAATGCGACCGGCAGGTACATGCTTTTCTCATGGCGCAAGACGCCCGCTTCCACCAGTATAATGGCAAACCCAAGAATGGGCAAAAGCAGCAAGGCTAAATCGTGGTAATGGAGGTGCGGCGCGACGAAGAGACTGGTCAGCACCGCCAGGCCGAGGTGACGGAGGCGGATCGCCGGTGAAACCTTCCACAAGACGGACAGCCCCACGATCCCCGCCGCGAACAACCCCCACGCCAACCAGCGGATCATGCCGGGATCAACGTGCGGGAACAGCCGCAAGGCCAAGCCGGTGAAGTTGAACATGGCGCTCTGGCTCAGGCCATATCCCTGGCCTCCCGCGCTGACCGCCAGGATGCGCAGGTAATCCCGCACGCCGGTCAACCCGACCATCGCCAGGCTCAACAATCCCAGCGCGGCTCCTCCCGCACAGAACCATCCGAATACCTTGCGGCGATTGAAGAGGAACGGGATTGCCAGCACAATGGCGATCTGCGGGCGGATCAACGTTAGTGAGAGGCCCAGCCCAGCCATGTGGTCGTCATCACGCAGTAGGCCACACAACCACAAGATTTCAGCGAGCAGGCAGAAGGCGGTATCCTGTCCCTTCAAGATACTGATGAACAAGGGTTGAAAAAGCAACACGACAACAAGGAGAATACATATCTGAGACCACGGCCAGTTCTTCGCCCTCAGCATTCGAAAAAGGACTGGAAACCCAGCCAGCACAAAGGCAATCTGAACCAGGCCATAGCCGATATATGCAGTCGGATAATCCAGGTGTGCCAGCAGCCAGAGCACTGGAAGCAGCAGTGGCGGATGATTGTAGGTGAGCAATTCTTCGTCTGTCACCGGCCTCCCGGCAACCTCCGCCTGAAAGCGGTGCTCCAATGTCAGATCGTAGACACGCCCAAAACCTTCCTGAAGGGCGATCCGGCCAGCGGTATAGAAAGCGCGAAAATCAGTTCCAAGCA
>JALHUM010000111.1 GCA_022865905.1 Anaerolineales bacterium
GCCAAAAGCCCATCACAAAAATCCCCAAAAATCCTATAACTCATGTTTTCTGAATTGTTGATTCTTGATGAGAAGTAGGAATTGGCAAATGGTCGTGTCGTCAAATCCGGAGAATTGTGCTAATATTTTGGTGTCGCATAATTGTGATTAAACAGCATGGACATTAATAAATAGCGTCGTACAACCACCCTTGAGAGACGTTATTCTCTTGCCAATTCATTGTTTCCATCGCTACATTGCCCGATAGGGGGAGAAAAATACGGCGTACAATCAGATGACATAGCCCTGTCATTATGCTAAACTATAGGCGTTCTACTGAAACATTTTCAGGTGGAGAACCCATGTCCAAACAACCTGTCTCGAAAACCACGCCTCCCATCTCAGATGAACAACTCGAAGCGTTCAGGACCCTGATCCCGCAGGCCTTTACCGAAGACAAAATCGATCTCGAGAAGCTGCGCGCCGCGTTGGGTGACCTGGCCGATGATCGCCCCGAGCGCTACTCCTTCTCCTGGGCCGGCAAACGGGACGCCATTCGGCTGATGCAAGCGCCGTCACGCGCCACGTTGATTCCCGCCAGGGACGAGTCGCTCGACTTCGATACCACCCAGAACTTGTTCATCGAGGGCGACAACATGGAAGTGCTCAAGCTGCTCTATAAGCCTTACTTCGGACACGTCAAGATGATCTACATCGACCCGCCTTACAACACCGGCAACGACTTCGTTTACCCCGACAACTTCGCTGACCCGCTGGATACCTACCTGAAACTGACCGGCCAGAAGGACAGCGCCGGCAACCTGCTGACCAGCAACCCCGAGACCGGCGGACGCTACCACTCGGCCTGGCTCTCGATGATGTACCCGCGCTTGTTCCTGGCGCGTCAGCTCTTGCGCGAGGATGGTGTCATTATGGTGAGTATTGATGATAAAGAAGTTTTCGATTTACGGTTATTGCTTAATGAAATCCTCGGGGAAGAAAATTTTGTTGATACGATAATCTGGAAAAAACGATATGGCGGTGGTGCGAAGGAAAAATATCTTGTAAGTGTCCACGAATACATTGTTTTCTATGCTAAGAATAAAGAAGCTTTGAGTAACATTTTTATTCCCCTAGATCCAGAGTCGATTGAAAGATATTACAAGTACAAAGACGACAAATATCCAATCCGCGGTCCTTACCGAACGCACCCATTAGAAGCTACAAAAAGCATGGGGGAACGGAAGAACTTGGTTTTCCCTATACCAGCACCTGATGGAACTGAGATATCGCCGAAAAGACAGTGGCTTTGGTCGAAAGATCGAGCTTTGAAAGCTCGTGCAAACAACGAGCTTGAATTTATAAAGGGTAATGAAGGATGGACAGTCCATACTAAACAATATCTTAAGGATGAAAATGGAGTAGAACGACAAAGCAAAGCATTTTCAATAATTGACGATGTATATACCCAGCATGGTACAAATGAAATAATTGATCTCTTTGGAGATGCGCAAATATTTGCTTTTCCAAAACCAACAGGATTAATAAAACCCATTCTACAAATAGCCACTGAACCCGATAGCGAAGATATTATTCTTGACTTCTTCGCCGGTTCCTGCACCACCGCCCAGGCCGTGCTGGAACTCAACCGCGAGGATGGCGGAAATCGGCGTTTTGTCATGGTGCAATTGCCCGAACCCACTGGCAATAAGCAATTCCCTACGATTGCCGAAATTGGCAAGGAGCGCATCCGGCGTGTGGTGGCGCGTATGAAGAAAGAACGCGCCGAAGCGGAAGTTCATGAACTTCCGCTTCAACCCAACAAGCCCGAAGATTTGGGCTTCAAGGTCTTTAAGCTGGCTCTGTCCAATTACAAACAATGGGATGTTGCGGCAATTCATGAATTGCCGCAACATCATGAATTGCCGCAACATCATGAATTGCTGCAACATGAGGCGCCCGCCGCCTACGCCCGCCAGGCGGAGATGTTCGCCGATCCGCTGGTGGAGGGCTGGCAGCCGGAAAACGTGCTCTATGAGGTGGCCTTGAAAGAGGGCTATGGGTTGAATATCGAGGTGGTGTCAATTTCAACCCCCGATGTAGCGGCAGTTCATGAACTGCCGCTACATCGGCCGCTACATCGGGTGACCGACCCCGACAAGGGCCAATCCTTCTACCTCACCCTGGCCGCGAAAATCGCCTTGCAGGACCTGCGTCCGCTCGACCTGAAAAAGGACGACCTGTTCATCTGCCGCGATGCCGCCCTCGATGACGAAGCAGCAGCTAACCTGGCGTTGCAGTGCCGATTGAAGACCATCTAACCATGCCGCAGGCTGATCCATCCCGTCTCTCGCGCCAGTCACTCCGTTTGCCAGACTATGATTACTCCCAGCCCGGCGCATATTTTGTCACGATGGTCACCTATCAGCGCGAGCACCTGTTCGGAAAAATCACGAATGGCGAAATGCGCCTGGATGATGCTGGAAAGATTGTATGGGAAGTCTGGCAATCGCTCCCGGGGCGTTACCCCAACATCTCTCTCGATGAGGCAGTGGTTATGCCCAATCATTTTCATGGGATTGTGATCATCGAAGAAAATCCCGTAGCGGTAGCGGCAATTCATGAATTCTCGCCACATACCAAAGAATCCTATCGTCTCGCCCGCCGCCGTATGACGATTCCCATGGTCATTGGTTATCTCAAGATGAATTCCGCCAAGCGTATCAACATTCTTCTCAATAGTTCTGGCGTCCCAATCTGGCAACGGAATTACTACGAGCGAATTGTCCGCAATGATCAGGCTTACAATGCTATCCACCGATACATCCATTCCAATCCCGCATCTTGGGATACTGATGAAGAAAACCGGTAGCCATGCAGTTCAAATTCGACGCCAACCAGTAGTTCCAGTTACAAGCCATCGAGGCGGTCGCCAGTTTGTTCGAAGGTCAACCGCGCGTAGATGCAATTCATGAATTGCATCTACGCGGCGCGGGATTCGCGGCCGTCGCCAACCGCCTCGACCTGGACGAAGCCGATTTAACCCGCAACCTGTACCAAATCCAGAAAGCCAACGGGCTGCCGCAGGATGACGGACTCCAGGTGATCGAAGCCGAGATCGAGACCGCCGAGGGCCGCAAGTCCGTCCGTTTCGCCAACTTCTCCGTCGAGATGGAGACCGGCACCGGCAAGACCTACGTCTACCTGCGCACGGCGCTCGAACTGCACCGCCGTTACGGGCTGCGCAAGTTCATCGTGGTCGTGCCATCGGTCGCCATCCGTGAAGGCGTGCTCAAGACCCTGCAGATCACCGAAACCCACCTGCGCGGCTTGTACGACAACGTCCCCTGCCGCTACTATGTCTACGACTCAGCCAACCTGAGCCAGGTGCGCCAGTTCGCCCTGTCGGATGGGGTCGAGATCATGGTCATGACCATCGATTCATTCAACAAGGCCTCCAACGTCATCCGCCAGACCACCGACCGGCTGCAAGGGGAAACGCCCATCCACCTGGTGCAGGCGGCGCGGCCCATCCTGATCCTGGACGAACCGCAGAACATGGAGAGCGAGCTGCGCATACAGGCGCTGGCCGCCCTCGACCCGCTCTTTGCCCTGCGCTACTCGGCCACCCACCGCACCACTCCCAACCTGGTCTACCGGCTGACCCCCTTCGATGCCTACCAGCGCGGCCTCGTGAAAAAGATCCAGGTGAACGGCGTGACGGAGCGGGAGAGTTTCAACCAGCCCTTCCTGGTGCTGGAGGGGATCACCACGGGCAAGCGCATCGGCGCCACGGTGCGCACCTATGTCAGCGATCA
>JALHUM010000112.1 GCA_022865905.1 Anaerolineales bacterium
AAACAATTATCCAACCAATGAGGAGGAAGAAGTATGTTCAAGCGTATGTTCGTAGCGTTTTCTTTGCTGATCGTCGCCAGCATGGTGCTGACGGCCTGCGGCCCGAAGGTCATACCATTTGCATGCACCGATGCCATCGGCTGCGTGGATATCGGCCCTACTGACCCCATCCACATCGCCTACGCATTAGTGATTTCGGGCTCGGATGAAACCTTGGGCGTCGACTCGCGCAACGGCATCGAGGTCGCCATTGCCCTGAAGGGTAAGGTTCTGGGTCATGATGTCCAGCTAACCGGCGAAGACGAAGGCTGTTCCGCTGAGGGTGGCCAGTCAGCCGGCACCAAACTGGCAGCCGACCCGACGATCATAGCTGTCATCGGTACATCTTGCTCCAGCGCAGCCCGCGTGGCCGTACCGCTGCTCTCGCAGGCTGGTTTCACGATCGTCTCGGCCTCCAACACCGCCCCGGACCTGACTCTGGCTGGCAACCCCAACCACTATCCTGGTTACCTTCGCACAGCCCACAGTGACTTGGTCCAAGGCAAGGCTGCAGCCAGGTTCGCTTACGAGTCTCTGAAGGTCACCAAAGCCGCCACCATCCACGACGGCAGTCTGTACGCTGAGAAACTGCAAGAGGTGTTCGCGCTCAACTTCGAGGAAATGGGCGGCACGATCACAGCCCGTGAAGCCGTAGACCCCAACGGAACCGACTTCAAGTCAGCGCTCACCTCGATCGCTGCCACCAGCCCTGAGATCATCTACTTGCCGATCTTCGTCAAGGCAGGCAGCCTGATCACCCGCCAGGCCAAGGAAGTCCCCGGCCTGGAGAACACCTACCTGATGGGCGCGGATGGTATGTTCTCACCTGACGTGACCGAGGGCGCCGGTGAGGCAGTCGAGGGCCTGTTCGTATCCAGCCCAGACCTCTCCGCGTTCGCTGGAGAATATACCACTGTGTTTCTGCCGAAGTATAATGAATTGTTCGGCACTGGCCCGATCAGCATCTTCCACGCCCACGCTCACGACGCAGCCATGTTGATTTTCGCTGCCATCGAGAAGGTGGCCGTCCAAGATGCGGACGGCACGCTGCACATCGGACGCCAGGCCTTGCGCGATGCTATGTACGCCACCAAGGACTTCAAGGGACTGACCGGCGTCCTGACCTGCTCGCCAACTGGCGACTGCGCAAATCCGGTTATTGCCGTGTACAAATATCATGTCGGCCAATATCCGCCGGAGCGCATCTGGCCTTAGTCTTCGCATTTAGTAGGACGTACTACAGAGGGGCGAGGATGATCTCGCCCCTCTTAAATAACATTAATGATGATGGCATAATGGCAGCCTAAGGGCTACCATAAATGTGGGGCGGATCGGCAATTCGCCTCAAATACGGCGTTGTATCACGGCAAATCACAGAGAACCTTGATGTTAGGATGCTAAATCTAGCTATTCAGGAGTTGCAATATGCTTCGAAAATGGATGCAACGAATCACGCTGACCGATATTGTCGTATGGGCGATTGGGTTGGCTATCCTGGTTGTTGTGATCTGGGGGTCAATCGCCACACTGGAAACAGGGAAATATTCCCCGAGGGTCTGGATTGACCTGACTATCAGCGGCCTGGCTTTGGGGGGTGTTTATGCCCTGATTGCGTTGGGGTATACGCTGGTGTACGGCATTCTGAAAATGATTAATTTTGCTCATAGTGAAGTCTTTATGAGTGGGCCTTTCACAGCCACTTTTGCCGCAAATGCGCTGATTGGTTTGGGTTGGTGGAACAAATATCCCTGGCTCAGCCTGCTGATCGTGACATTGGTCGCGGCAGCAGTATCCACTGTTATCGCCATCTTGCTCGAGCGCATTGCCTATCGCCCTCTGCGCACCGCACCCCGCCTGGTTCCGTTGATCACGGCCATCGGGGCGTCATTTTTCCTGCAATATACATTTCGCGGTTTGTACGGTTCCGGGTTGAAATCCTTCCCTGAAATGAAAATGCTACAGGGATTTTGGATGATCGGGGATGTCCGCATTTTCAGAACCCAAGCCGCGGCCATCGCAGGCGCGGTGTTGATGATGATACTCCTCTACGGCATCGTACAATGGACCAAGCTTGGTAAGGCCATGCGCTCTGTCTCCGAAGACAAAGAGATCGCCGCGCTGATGGGTATCAACGTGGATAAAGTCATCGCCAGCACTTTTGCCATGGGAGGCGCAGCGGCTGGTGTGGCAGGGATCCTCTTTCTATTATTATTTCCGGTGGCCCACTTCTTCATGGGATTTATCCCCAGCATTAAGGCTTTTACGGCTGCGGTATTAGGCGGCATTGGGAATGTCCCAGGTGCTTTTCTTGGAGGCGTGCTGCTAGGTTTACTCGAATCCATCGGGCCCAGTCTGTTCCTGGATGGATTAGGCATCCCGACACCCTCTCAGCTAAAAGACGCCATCGCTTTTGCCGTTCTGGTGCTCATTCTGATCTTCCGCCCAACGGGCATTGTGGGCGAGCGACTAGCGAAGACGAAGGCATAAGGAGACAGGGACATGCAAAATCAAGCTCCTTCACACTGGAAGCAAGCAGTTCGTTCAGGCCTGATCGGCGGCGCAGTGGCAATACTATTGGCCTTGGTCGGTATGGTGGCAGCCTTCGAAAAGCGATACATCGTGAGCGGCGTATTCACGATGGGACAAGTGATGTTCCTGGCACCGATCCTGCTTTTCGCTTACTTGACTGCACGTCGCATCGCCAATCAGCCTGCCCTTCAAGTGATCCTGGCTGGTTCGCTTTCAGGCTTACTAAGCAGTGCGGTGCTCGCGGCTCTGGTTATCTTGGGGAAACTCGTTAACCTGCGCGCCATGTTTGTCAATGCCTCACCCCAGCTCTACGGCATTTTCACCTTTGGACAGGGGCTTACACTGGGCCTGCTGATCTTGCTGGGATTTGGCTTAGCCGTCGGCGGCGTTGCGAGCGGTATCTTCCTGCTCCCTCAGCGTGTGCGCAATGCAATTGTCCAGGCAATTCTCTGGATGGTCCTGGTCGGCCTGCTGCGCGACCTTATTGTAACAGTTACCTCTCGCTGGGGTCTACTCGCGGCAATCATCAAATACTTCTTCGCCATCAGCGGCCTTACGCCATTGGGCGCAGTGCTGCTCTTTTTAGTAATTGGCGCGATAAACTTCTGGCGCAGTGGAAGGCCTAAACCATCAGGAGATCGCTCGTTCACCGCCCAAAAACCACGCCGGCGCTTGCTCACCCTGGCGGTTATGACAATCGTCCTCCTGCTACTGCCCCCAGTGCTGGGCCCCTTCTTCAGCGAAATTCTGGACAATGTCGGGATGTACATTCTTATGGGCTTGGGACTCAACATTGTGGTCGGCTTCGCCGGATTGCTCGACCTGGGTTACGTGGCTTTCTTCGCCATCGGCGCCTATACAATGGGTGTACTGACCTCACCTGAACTCGCCTCCAGCCCCCTCACTTACTGGCAGGCCCTGCCTTTTGCCCTGGGCGTCTCAGTGCTGGCAGGCATCCTATTGGGTCTACCAGTGCTCAAAATGCGCGGCGACTATCTGGCTATCGTCACCCTGGGCTTCGGTGAAATTGTCCGTCTGCTGGCGCTCTCCGACTGGCTGCGGCCCTGGCTGGGAGGCACACAGGGCATCCAGCTCATCGCCCAGCCTCACATCGGCCCTCTCCTGCTGCATACACAGCAGCAACTATATTACCTGTTCCTGATTGGCATCGGCATCGTGACCTTCATCGCCTGGCGATTGAAGGATTCGCGCATCGGGCGCGCCTGGATGGCCATCCGGGAGGACGAAGACGTGGCCATGGCAATGGGCATCAACCTCGTAGCCACCAAACTGTTGGCTTTCGCGACGGGTGCGCTTTTCTCGGGACTTGCCGGGACGATCTTCGCCGCCAAACTGACCTCGGTCTATCCGCACAGCATGAACTTCCTGGTATCCATCAATGTCTTGTGCCTGATCATCATCGGCGGGATGGGCTCAATCCCCGGCGTCTTCATTGGCGCGCTGGTGCTGATGGGTTCGCCAGAACTGCTGCGGGAGTTCGCCGAGTTCCGTTATTTAGTATACGGCGCTCTGCTAGTGACTATGATGCTGATCAGGCCAGAAGGCCTATGGCCGGAAGCTCGCCGTCGGCTCGAATTACACGAGGCAAATGAGCTGGCTGCGCAAGAAGAACCCCAACCCGTGCTGACAAATCCAGGACAATAGGAGGACGACAACATGGCTGTTCTGGTTTCGAAGAAAGTAACCAAACGCTTCGGCGGTCTGGAAGCGTTAAGCAAGATAGACCTGGAAGTCAAGGAACAAGTCATTCACAGCATTATCGGCCCGAATGGCGCTGGCAAGACCACCTTCTTCAATTGCGTCACCGGCTTCTACACACCGGAAGAGGGTGAAATTCTACTCAAAGGCAAGAACATCACTGGCCTCTCGCCGGATCGGGTCACTCACTTAGGTGTTTCCCGAACTTACCAGACTATCCGGCTGTTCAAGAACATGACCGTCGTTGAGAATATTCTGGTCGGCATGCACCCCCACCTGAAATCGGGCCTGATCGGCGGGATCCTCCACGATCCGCGCACTCAGCGCGAGGAAGCGCAGGCCGTAGAAGAGGCCAATCGCCTACTCTTGTTCGTCAACCTGCAAGGGAAGGGCGACTTGATGGCGAAGAACCTGCCCTACGGTGACCAACGCCGTCTCGAGGTTGCCCGCGCCCTGGCCAGCAAACCCCATTTACTGCTCCTCGACGAGCCGACCGCAGGCATGAACCCCAGTGAAACGCAGGAGATGATGAAATTCATCCGCTACCTGCGCGACGAACTCCACATCACCATCCTGCTCATCGAACACCAGATGCGCGTGGTGATGGGAATCTCCGAACTGATCACCGTGCTGGACTTTGGCGTCAAGATCGCTGAGGGCACCCCAGCTGAGATTCAGAGGAACCCACGCGTGATCGAGGCGTATCTGGGACGCGGTGCGGCCAGCGGTCTCAGTCAGGCACCCGCGGCAGCCTAAGCCGGAGGTATCACTATGCCAATGCTCGAAGTCGAAAACATCCATTCTTATTACGGAAACATCCATGCCCTGAAAGGGATTTCCCTTACCGTGGAAAAAGGCGAGATCGTCACTTTGATCGGCGCCAACGGTGCGGGAAAAACTACCACGCTACGCGCCATCAGCGGCCTGCTCAAACCTCGCGAAGGATATGTCAAGCTCGAGGGTGAAGATCTGGCTCCTTATCCACCTCACGAGATCGTCTACAAAGGAATGGCTATGGTACCCGAAGGTCGCCGCATCTTCGCCAGGCTGACCGTCGCCGAAAACCTGGAAATGGGCGCCTACAGTCGCAAAAAGAGTTCAGAAGTAAATACCGACCTCGAACGCGTCTTTACCCTGTTCCCGCGCCTCAAGGAACGGCGCAGCCAGTTAGGGGGTACACTCTCCGGCGGCGAACAGCAGATGCTCGCCACTGCACGTGCACTCATGGCCCACC
This sequence comes from Anaerolineales bacterium, assembly GCA_022865905.1. Taxonomy (GTDB): domain Bacteria; phylum Chloroflexota; class Anaerolineae; order Anaerolineales; family Villigracilaceae; genus CG2-30-58-95. Next base: position 5,522 of record JALHUM010000112.1, read on the forward strand.
CCCGCCTGCTCCTGATGGACGAACCATCCATGGGTCTTGCACCTGTGTTGGTCGAGAGTATCTTCGAGACCATCAAGGAGATCAACAAGGAAGGAACGACCATTCTGCTGGTCGAGCAAAACGCACTAATGGCGCTCACAGTTGCCAGCCGCGGTTACGTCATGCAGACCGGCGAGATCGTCTTGCACGATACTTCCAAGAATCTCCAGCAAAACAAAATGGTACAGAAGGCCTACCTGGGCATGGAATAGAAATTCCCAAGATTATCGCCCCCTACCAAGTAGGTGCTGCGCACAGAAACCCGTTTTCGAAACGAAAACGGGTTTCTTGCCGAGTAGGTGCTGCGCACAAGTAGAGTAAAATATTCAGACATCGAAAAACGGAATGGTGATTCATGTCTTTTCCAAAAACTGCTAATATCGTCATTATCGGCGGCGGTGTGATGGGTGCCAGCACTGCCTATCACCTGGCCGCTCGCGGCCAGAAGAATATCCTCCTGCTCGAAAAAGAAGAGTTCTTCGGCCAGGGGGCGACGGGGCGCTGTGCGGGCGGCGTTCGTTACCAATTTTCCACCGAGATCAATGTCCGCCTCTCGCTGGAAAGCTTGCCGATGCTGGAACGCTTCAAAGACGAGATCGGTCAGGAAATTAACTTCCAAAAGTGCGGCTATCTCTTTGTCCTGACAAAGCTCGAAGATGTGGAATATTTCCGCCGCAACGTGGAACTTCAACGCAAGCTCGGCGTCCAGACCGAGTGGTTGAGCGGCGACGAAACCCGCCAGCGAGTGCCCCTGATGCGCTTCGAGGATGCCCTGGCGGGAACGTTCAATCCCAAGGACGGGTTGGTAGACCCGAACAGCGTCGTCATGGGTTACGTCGGAGCAGCGCAGCGGATGGGTGTCGAGGCGCTGAATAATGTGGAAGTGACAGGGTTGAAGGCTTCGCCCCGAGGCTCAGCCCGAGGTGTTGAAGGTGGGAAAGTTGAAGGTGTAGAGACGAACAAAGGTTTTATTGCCACACGAGCGGTCGTCAACGCAGCCGGACCCTGGGCCGGTATCATCGGGAAAATGGCCGGAGTCCACATCCCCATCACCCCCCTCCGCCGCCAGATGCTGACCACCACGCCCTTGCCTGAGTTGCCCCCCGATTTTCCGTTCGTCATTGACTTCGCACAATCCCTCTATTTCCACCGCGAAGGCGATGGCCTGCTGACCGGCATGTCCAATCCGAACGAGATGCCCGGCTTCGATCAGAACGTGAACGAAGATTTCGAGCTTGTGAACCTCGATGCAGCCACGGCGCGTATGCCCATGCTCGAAAAAGCCGGCCTGGTCTCGCACTGGGCAGGGCTATACGAAGTTACACCAGATGCACATCCCATTTTCGGAAGCACACCCGTGGAAGGCTTTTACCTGGTTGGGGGGTTTTCGGGGCATGGCTTCATGCACGGGCCGGTCTCCGGAAAACTGATGGCCGAATATATCCTCGACGGAAAATTCCAGAGCGTTGACGTTTCCCTGCTCGACCTGGCGAGGTTCGAGGAAAAGAGGGAGATCAGGGAATATAATGTTGTATGATGTATCCGCTGAAATCATCGCCATCGGGACCGAGCTTCTGCTCGGCGAAACCGCCGACACCAACACCTGCTTCATCGCTCGCGCCCTGCGCGGCCTTGGCGTGAATTTGTTCCGCGCCACCACCGTCGGGGATAACGCCGACCGCATTGCCCAAGCCATTCGTGAAGCGTTGGGGCGCTCCGGGATCGTCATCACCACTGGAGGCCTCGGCCCGACCGTAGACGACCCGACCCGGCAGGCCGTGGCGCAAGCCGTGGACGTGGAATTAGTATACAGACCCAAACTGTGGAAGCATATTGCTGCCCGCATAGCACGCTACGGCCGCACTCCAACCGAAAACCAGAAACGCCAGGCTTATATCCCGATGGGCGCGATAGCCATTGAAAATCCAGTTGGCACAGCGCCAGCCTTTATTGTCGAGACTGGCCGCTATGCTATCATCAGCCTGCCCGGCGTGCCGCGCGAGATGGAAACGCTCCTGACGCAGACCGTGATCCCCTATCTCCAGAAACGTTACGAACTACACGAAATCATTAAAATCCGCAACCTGCATGCTGGCGGAGTCGGGGAAGCCTGGGTAGACGAGCAAATCGGTGACCTGGAAGCCCTGACCAATCCGACCGTCGGCCTGAGCGCGCACTCTGGCATTATAGACATCCGCATCACTGCCAAGGCCGGGAGTGAGGCCGAGGCTGACCAGATGCTCGCTGAAATCGAGGTGGATGTCCGCGAGCGATTGGGAACAGTCATCTACGGGGTAGATGACGACACCCTGGAAGCGGTCACGCTCAAGGCGGTGGCGGCGCGGGGCTGGAGCCTGGCCTGCCTTGAAAGCGGATTGGACGGCACGCTGATCGAGCGTCTCGCCCGGGTTAAGAATCCGGCCTACCTTGGCGGGAGTAGGATCGCTGTACAGCCGTATGCGCTAGAGCAGGCGCTCGAAGAAGTATGTGGAAAGAATCAGTCTTCAGTTGCGTTGGGCGTCGCCTTGTCATTTGCAGAAGAGCAGCAAACTGTCACGATCCTCATCCTTATGCCGCAGGGGAAAGACGAACGCCGCCTGACCTATGGCGGGCACCCACGCAATGCCCCGCGCTGGGCAACAAATATGGGCCTCGACAGTCTCCGCCGGCAGGCGCAAGGGATTTCCGACTGACAATGTCGCCACCACGCGTGCAAAGCACCCTGCCCAATCGCCGTCGCGCGGTCCTTGCACTGGGATTTTGGGTTTTCGTCATCGTTTTCCTTAGCACGGTTGGGACGGGATGCTCGATAAAGCAAGCCAGCCCTCTGGCCGATCCTTCGGCGACCGCCTGGCTCGCGACCGAAACCTCAACGCCAGCGCCGACTGTCACGCCATCACCCATCGCTAGGCCAAGCGTCACTGCCCTCCCCTCGGCGCTGCCGACTGCCACGTTAGCTCCAACCGAAACGCCAACCCCAACCCCGCAAAGCCAGGGATTTTTTATCATTGGCTTTTCGGTCGGCGGGCGGCCGCTGGAATTCTACCAATTTGGCAGCGGGCCGAGTGAACGCCTGATCGTGGCGGGCATCCACGGTGGGAACGAGTGGAACACCATCGCCCTGGCCGATGAGTTGATCGCTCACTTGCAGGCGCATCCAGAGATCATCCCAGGCGACGTTACGCTTTACATCCTGCGCAGCCTGAATCCCGACGGCGAAGCGCGCGGCCACGGCGCGGAGGGACGCACTAACGATCACGGTGTGGACTTGAACCGCAACTGGCCTGCAAACTGGCAAGCCGAATGGTTGGAAGAAAGCTGCTGGACACTGCGACCGGTATCGGCTGGAAAATTCCCGGTTTCCGAGCCGGAGACCAAGTCGCTCCAGCTTTTTCTCCAACATCACGCGATTGACGCCCTGATCAGTTATCACAGCGCAGCGCTGGGCATCTTCCCTGGCGGGCTGCCGCCAGATAAGGATTCGGTCCGCTTGGCAAAGGCTATCGCCGCGATAAGCACGTATCCTTATCCGCCCATTGACACTGGCTGCCAGTATACCGGCTCGCTCGTGGATTGGGCTTCGCAGCATGGCATCGCCGCACTCGACATCGAATTGACCAATCATGCAGATACTGACTTCGACATGAACCTGCGAATACTGAACGTTTTCATGAACTGGAAACCTTGACCGCCATGCTATAATTATCGTAACTACTCAGGCATGTCACCCTGAGGGAGCGGTCTTTGCGACCGAAGGGTCTCCCAGCCAGTAGGAGGAGATTCTTCGCCACCGGAAGAGCATCGGCGGCTCAGAATGACACCCTGGCTGAGTAGTTACTAATTATCATGATTAATATAATCGAGGGCGGCGCCAGAGCCGCCTTTTGCCATAAGTTTAACTTACTACAGTACGCTTTTCATTTGAGCAAGTAAATTTCAACGCAAATGATGCAAATGAGCGAATTTCCCGAATGTTTTTGGTTATATTCGCGCTATGAGCCTATTCTGGTAGCCTGCTGGCTACCATTCGCGGCATTCGCGTTAATAAATGTGCGGAAGAGAGTAAGATGAAAAGGATAATGGATGGAACAGGTTGACCTTCTTCTTACCAATGCTCTCGTCCTGACGATGGATAAAGAACTTCACCAATACGAACCCGGCGCGGTGACCGTGACGGGCGATTCCATCGTCGCCGTCGGGCCGGAGTCGGAAATCCGCGCCACATACAGCGCCGTCCAGGTCATGGACTGCGGCGGGAAAGTGCTTATGCCTGGGATGGTCAACGCGCACACCCACGTCCCGATGACGCTGCTGCGTGGCCTGGCTGACGACCTGCGCCTGGATGTCTGGCTGATGGGCTACGTAATGCCGGTCGAGCGCGAGTTCGTCTCGCCGGATTTCGTCCGCCTGGGGACGCGCCTGGCCTGCGCCGAGCTGATCCGCAGCGGCGTGACTTGCTTCGCAGACATGTATTACTTCGAGGAGGATGTCGCCAAAGCTACGGCCGAGGCGGGATTACGCGCCGTCTGCTCACAGACCGTGCTCAAGTTCTCCTCTCCAGATGCCGACTCATACGAAGATTCGCTGGCAGCCGCGCGCGACTTCATCCAGCGCTGGAAAGGGCATGCCCTCATCGAGCCATCCGTCGCGCCGCACGCGCCCTATACCTGCACACCCGAAATCCTGCGCGCCACTGCCCAACTGGCTGCTGAATTCGACGTGCCCCTGCATACGCACCTTGCCGAAACTTCTTTAGAAGTCGAGAACATGCGCAAGGAGAACGGTATGCCGGTCGTCCCATACGTCCGCAAGCATGGCTTGTTCGACGCCAAAGTGCTGGCCGCGCACTGCGTCCACGTGGACGAGGGCGAAATGCGCACGCTGCTGCACGCCGGCGCAGGCGTGGCGCACAATCCCTCCTCGAACCTGAAACTCGCTTCCGGCATCGCGCCGGTGACGAAGATGATCGAGTTTGGCTTGAACGTCGGCATCGGCACAGACGGCCCGGCATCCAACAACGATCTGGATATGTTCGAGGAAGTCCGGCTGGCAGCTTTTGTAGCGAAAGTCTCCACCGGCGACCCGACGACCGTGCCTGCCACGACCGCGTTGACGATGGCCACCCGCCTGGGTGCGAGTGCGCTTCATCTCGGACATTTGACCGGCTCGCTCGAAGCGGGTAAGCGCGCCGACCTGATCCTGGTGAACCTGACGCCTGCGCATAACGCGCCGCGCTTCCGCCGCGATGCACACAACGCCTACGCACAGGTCGTCTACGCCAGCAAGGCCAGCGACGTAAGCGACGTAATGGTCAACGGCCAGTGGCTGATGCGGAACCGTCAATTGCTGACGCTGAACGAAGCCGAATTGCTGGCGCAGGCGCAAGAGTACGCCCACCGTATTGATACCTTCCTGATCGAGCGGGAGCAATCCGTGCTGTCGAAGCTGGTCGCTCTGGGCGGCTCGATAGAGGAGGAATCCTTCGAGGTGCAGATCAAGGTCAAATTGGCCGACCCAGCCCCGGTTCAGGAAGCACTCCGCCGGCCCGAGGTCAAGATCGTCTACCAGAGACATTACCATCAGCATGATAATTACTTTTATTTCAGCGATCCATCCCAGGGCCGCTTGCGGTACCGTGAAGACGAGTTCATCGGTCCAAAGGGAGAGGTCGCCAATAGCCGCGCCCGGCTGACCTTGATTGGCACGGCACGCGAAGGCGGTTTCAAACACAATGTGCTGCTCTCGCGCAGCCGCTACCTGGCGCCCGCAACCAACAGCTTGCGTTTCTATCGCGAGTACTTCAAACCTACTTCAGTCGTTCCACTAGACAAGGTTCGCCTGCGCTGGCTGGTGAATTTCCAGGATACGGATTTCTATGTCAACCTTGACCACTTCGAGAACCCCAACCTGGGAGATTACCTGGAAATCAAGAGCAGCACTTGGAGCCGCTCAGATGCCGAGCGCAAGGCGAAACTGGCAACCGAACTCATCACCTTCCTGGGAGGTTCGCTGAGAAAAACCATAACACGAGATTACGTCGAAATAGCAGGCAAGAAAAAAGGAATTCGTTGAGATAAGGCAAGACAGCACCGCCAGTATCCTGGTTCGGCAGCAGGTGGTGTAAGTGGATAAGCCCATGACCTTTGTGCATAACCGGAGGAACAAGCGATGCGTAAGGTAATGACTTTCTTATCGAGAACCATTGCAGTCATCTTTGCCATCCTGTTCGTGATCACGACCGTGTTAGTTTTGTTGCTCTTCAACATCGAGCGCAAGATGTTAAGCGCCGACCTATACAAGAACGCTTTGGCCGACCAGCAAATTTACGAACGCCTGCCTGGAATCGTTGGCAATCTTTTAACAACGAGCATATCCTATAACCCGTGCGCCGAGAACCCGCTGGTCTGCGAGGACATCTCTCGCGAACTAAGGACCTGTTACGAACAGACATTGGGCAATGAAAGATATGTCACTCTCGCCAGTGGGAAAGACAAAGCAACTGAAGCTGAAATGCAGGCGATCCAGCCTTGCCTGAATCAGTACGGCGGAGGAACAACTTCGACCACCAGCGAGCAACCAACCGGGAAGAATCCCCTGCCCACTGCTCCGCCAGATGTCCAGGCATGTGTTAAACAGGCCATCGGCGAGAATGCGTACAACGAAATCTATAACAACAAACGCTCACCGACCGAGGCCGAGATACAGCAGATGACCCCCTGCTTCGGCCAGGCTGGAACAGGCAATTTCGGCAATCAGGGAGGCGCACAGGGAGGAATGCCGCAATTCATGAAAAATCTCAAAGCGTCAGACTGGGAAACCATCATTAGCATCCTCCTCCCGGCCAATGAACTCCAGGCGATCACGGAAAATGTCCTCGACCAGGTGTTCGCTTATCTTAATGGTGAAACGGACAGCGCCAGCAATTCACTCGTGAAGCTGAGGGAACGTCTCTCCGGACAGGCGGGCCGGGATGCCATCCTCCAATTGATCGCTGCCCAGCCGCTCTGCACGGACGAGCAACTGGCTGAAATGGCCGCTGGCATGCTTGGCGGCGGGGAAGTTATGGTGATATGCGCACCACCAGAAGAAATTCTTGCCGTCTTGATGCCTCAATTGCAGAACCAATTGACCGCGCTGGTCACTCAGATACCTGACAAGGCCATGATCATCAAACCTTCTTCCCGGTCAACGCCATCCAGCGGACCATTGGGAAACGATCCCATCAAGGTCATCCGCACCGTCCGCCTGGGATTGCGCCTCAGTCCGCTGCTGCCGCTGGGTCTGCTCCTCTTAGTGACCCTCTTCGGCGTGCGCTCGCTCAAAGGCTGGCTGCGCTGGTGGGGCATCACCTTCTTCTTCGCTGGTGCAATTGCCCTCGTCCCTGGGATTGCAATGCTGCCGGCTTTGAACTGGGCCTGGAATAACTTTCTCGTTCCCCGCATCCCACCATTCCTTTCAGCAGATGTCGCCAATATCGGCCACGAAATGGCGACTTACATCACCCACGGCCTTTCAGAACAAATCATTCTCCAGACCGCTATCCTGCTCGCGGTGGGACTGGCGATGTGGGTTGGTTCATGTTTCATCAAGGCCAGGGCTGCGGAGAGCACACCAGCTACTCCGTTGCCCCCAACCGCGTAGCATACACGAGTGACCGCCGCCTCGAACGGGTGGTCGCTCGATAATGGTAGCTCTTCGAGCTACCATAAATCCAGCCAAAGGAGACACTCGAATGTCGGACTCCCCTTCTCCTCAACAATCCAACACGCTAAGAAGAGAATTGCCTTTCCACCTCCTGATCCTGGTCATCCTCACGGCCGCCTGCGAACAGGCTGCCTCCACCCCTACCTCAACGCCAACGCCGGTGGATCGCAATACCCTTCCAAGATTGACTCCTCCGACCTTTTTTCTTGTATAATCTCTTTATCAGGATTTACTCAAGGGAATGCCTTGGATTAGCGGTCACACATAATAGTAGCCATATTTCGGGCTACCATAATCCCCAAGCAATTCCTTGACCTCCCCAAAACGGCTTAGTTCAACTCGGATTGATG
>JALHUM010000113.1 GCA_022865905.1 Anaerolineales bacterium
CAATAAAGGAGCGGGCCTTCAGGCTGGCTCCCCCAACCAACGCACCGTCAATTTCGGGCTGCCTAAAAAAATCCCCGGCGTTGCCCGGGTCGACCGAACCACCATACAAGACGCGTACGCTCTGGGCGATATTTACCCCGAACAGGCTGGCCAGTGTTGGACGGATCACGTTGCGGATGAGGGTATTGGCTCCTGCGGCTGTGGCAGCCCTGCCCGTACCGATCGCCCAAACCGGCTCGTAGGCAATCACGATCCGCTCTGCATCCAGAATGTCCAGACCCACCAGCGCTTCTCTAACCTGTCGCGAGACCACCCCCGCGGCTCTTCCGACCTCGTTCTCCTCCAGAGTCTCGCCTACACAGATAAGGGGCATCAAATGATGTGCGATAGCAGCCCGCACCTTGCGGTTGACCTGTTCGTTGCTCTCCCCGAAATAGGTTCGACGCTCAGAGTGACCAAGGATCACGTACTGGCAAAACTCGGCCAACATGCGGGGGGATATCTCGCCGGTATAGGCTCCTTGCTCCTCCCAATACATATTCTGCGCGCCCAGGCGGATATCTGAATCTTTAATTAAACGAGAAACCGCCATCAGGGCAGTGAACGGCGGACAAAGCAACTTCTCAACCCCTCTGATATTCCTCAGACCCGGCAGCATTTCTGCCACCAGCTTGTAGGCCTCGGTGGAAGTCTTGTTTAATTTCCAGTTACCAGCGATCAGAGGCACTCGCATAGCCGGCATCATGGCTCCAGCGATTCAATATACAGCGAATCGACAATTCCGACGATGACAGAGATCACACATCCATCCGGCAGATTAAGGACGTCGCGGGCGCCATTGCCCTCGCGGTTGACTAGTACGGTGTCGCCGATACCAGCCTGGGTATTGTCCAAAGCGATGAAATCCCCATTGGGCGGATCGCCCGGCAGGGTCAACGGCTGGACGACCAGCAAACGTCGGTTTTTGTAGTGCGGGTGGCTGATGGTGGTAACAACAGTTCCAGTGACTTTACCTAAGATCATACAATCAATCCAAAAATCGAGGCTTTAGGTGACACCAATAATTGCACTTATGTGTACTTGGTATCGCCCTTTTTCATGGTGAAATCGAATTCGCCGTCCGGGCGGACAACCAGTTCGTCCACGATGCCGACCAGCGCCAGGTCGACGGGGACGAACTTGTGCTCACGCAACGCCAGGGCAGCCTCGCGCGAACGGACCATGACGCACAGGTCTCCGGGTCCAGCCATGACCACGTCAACGGCCACCTGCATCGGCCCAACTGGTTCGAGGTGCTTGTCCAGGGGCTGCACGACCAGTAATTTCATCCCTTTAAGATCGGGGTATTTGATCGTGCAAATCGCAGTGCCGTGTACACGTCCAAACAGCATAGGTGTAATCTACTTCGTGCTGATGCTCTTGACCACGCGCTGGACGATCGTTTCCAGCAGCTTGGGGTCGACCGAATTGCCCAGGCGCTCCTGAGCCGCTTTGTACACGCGCTGCTGTAGGTCCTCGTCGCTTGCCGCGCTGCGTCTGGGGACGGGAGTCGCGAGGGGAGTGCTGGGTGGAGTACTGACAACGGCCTTGCCAGAACCGCTCGCGGCAGGCGAGGGGATCTTGGCAATATATGGGCGAACGGGAGCGCCCGGCGGCTGGTCGCTTTCACGCAGCAGTTCCAGCCCAAGACGTCGCGCCTTCTCGTAGGCCAGGTCGGTTAGCACGACGTCATCATCCACAATCAGCGATTTGACCCCTTGCTTGACGAGGTCATCAATATCGCGTTCGGTATAAAAAGTCTTCGGCATGTGAATCTCCTAGAACTCGCTTTCAATACCTTCCAGATCCTCGAGAGCACGGATGGACGCATCACGAGCGGTCTGGGCATCCGACTCGGTGCCGGACAACCACATGCGCCCGAAGCGCCCGACCGAACTGACATGCACGATGCTGATGCTGGATTTCTTCTCTGCCTCGTTGCAGGCATAGTTGATGTATGCCGCCGGGAAGCACTCGACCACCAGGAGCGTCTGACCTGGCACCAACATGCTGCCGCGTCGGAAGCGGTTGAGCAGTTGCGCCTGGTATGGGTCAATGTTGGTGATCAATTGCACCGAGGCAACTTTGGGGCGGATCCGATCTTCGATCTTGAGACCCAGGCGCTCCAGCACGATGCGGCCCGATTCGATCACCGCTGCCTGGTTGTGTGAGTGCACCTCGAACATCCCGAACTCGCGTTCGACGATCTGTGCGCCCGGCCTGGCTTCAGTTGCCTTGACGGCGATGTCCACTGTGCGGAAGACTTCGTTGCCAGGGGACATTTCGATGTACAGAGCAGCCATGCCCTCGGTCGGCAGGTCACCCTGGGTCACCGTACCGACGAAGGCCGCGTACTGCGGCTGCATGCGGTCCAGGTAACAGTAGCAGCGTAATGAAAATTCTTCTGCAGTCATCAATTCTCCATAAAATTTATCAGTGCTTTCGCTACGATACTTGATCGTGCATGGCGATCCCTAAGGGGGTCACGAACAATGGGCGGTCAGGAACTGCGGCGGGCACGCCGGTATACTCTTCGACCACACCGGCGATGCCGGGGAATTTCGCCGTGCCGCCGACCAGCACAATTTGATCTACAGAATAACCGCTTTGGGTTCGGTAGACCGCGATGTGCCGGGCTACAATGCTGGCAACCTTTTCCATCACCGGGCGGATGATCGGGAACAGGCGGGTCTGTTGCGTTGGGTCGATCTTCATGGCCTCGGCCGCCTCGAAGGAGATGTCGTGCGCCCCGGCGATGACCAGCGAGAAGTGCGTTCCGCCGGTCGGTTCGTCTGCCGTGTAGACTACCTGACCTTCGCGCAGGATGGCAATGCCGGTTGTTCCGCCGCCCACATCCACAATGACGCCATCCCGCAGACCAAGCAGCGCGTTGGCAGCGGTTGGTTCGTCCACCAAACCAGTGCAACGCAGCCCGGCGGCCTCCAGCACATTGCCCGTGGCGCGTACTTCGACCTGGGGCACACCCGGTGGATAACCACTAGCCGCGTGAGTCAGTTCCCGACCCAGGCGCTGCTCGACCCGCTGCTTCATTTTGGACAGCCGGTCGACCGCGCCGACGAAGTCCAACACCAGACCATCCCGAACGACCTGGGCAAACTGATACTCGCCAGCCAGTGGCTGCCGGTTCTGATCGAGAACGACGAGCACCAGGTAGGCGGTACCCAGATCTACTCCGATTTGCAACGGCTCGTCTGGGCGCGGGTCCAGCGGCTTCACTTGGGAGGGCCCACGCTGAGGATCATCCACCCAGTGGATGACTTGCTCGGCGCATTCGAGGGTCTGGAGCAGATCGGGCCGGGAGAGAAATTCCCGGGCGACTATTTCTTCTCTCCGCCGGAGCGGCCGCCGAAGCCACCCTTGGTACTCTGCGGCAGGATCAACTCGACGTTCTCGTGCGGGCGCGGGATGACGTGCACCGAGACCAGTTCACCGATGCGCTTGGCCGCCGCACCGCCAGCGTCTGTAGCCGCCTTGACTGCGCCGACGTCGCCGCGCACCATCACGGTCACATACCCGCCGCCAACGTACTCCGAGCCAATCAGGACGACATTAGCTGCCTTGACCATGGCATCGGCTGCCTCAATGGCGCCCACCAGGCCGCGGGTCTCGACCATCCCTAATGCGATAAAAGCTGGATTTTGAGCCATACGATTCTCCTTTACATACTTTTGATCTTGTTACCGATTTCAAAATGCACATCGAGCGGTGCGATGATGCCTTTCACTTGTCAGAGCGACATTGAATTATGGGCTCTCAGAATTTCCTTCGCCACTTCCTCGACCTCGGATGCTATTCGCTGTAGATCGGGACCATAGATCGGTCCGGCCGGCACCGTGCCGGGTTGCAGCGCCACCGCGGGAGGGCGCACAACTTCGAAGGCCATCCGTTTGACATTGAATAAATGATAAACCGTGATGTTATCACCCGTGACCGCGCCACCAATCCCGCCCGGGCCAAGCGTCAGGGAGGGCATAATCTTTGTAGTCAGGCCAATGGCGCCCAAGGTGGCCATGGTGTTGACAACGATGCGGAAAACGGGTTTCTCCAGGCCGAAGGCCATGATGACTTTCTCGTCCGTGGCATGGATTACCAGACTGTGTCCGCGCCCGCCGAACTGGATCAGCTCAATGCAGCGCTCGCAACCTGCTTCCCAACCGTCAGCCTCGTACCAGCCCAGGACGGTGGTTAGCTTCTCGCGCGAGAGCGGTTCCTCCCTCCCGACCTTGTTCAAGCGCGCCGCCAGGATGCGCGCGTGCGGAGGCACCTGTATGCCAGCCATGGCCGCCAGATATTGTGGCGACTTGCCGACCGCGGCCGGGTTGATGGCGCCGCCTGGCTGGAACAAGGTGGCGCGCAGCGCGTCTGCCTGGGTCTCATCGACGAAGAAGGCGCCTTCGGCTTCCATGAGCTGGGCCAGCCGCGGCGCGATCGGGCGGTCAGCCACGACAGCCTGTTCTGTAGCGCAGATCACGGAGTAATCGAAAGCCTTGCTCGCCACGATGTATTTGGCAGCCTGCTCCAAATCCGCGGAACGATCCACGTACACAGGCACGTTGCCGGGGCCAACGCCGTAGGCGGGTTTCCCCATCGAGTGCGCCACCTGCACCATTTCGCTCCCACCGGTTGCCAGGATGACGGCCGTCCGTTTGTGAGCCATCAGTTCCTGTGTGCCAGGCAGGCTGATCTGCGTCAGGCAATTGATCAGTCCCGGCGGAGCGCCAGCGCTCAAGGCTGCGTCTTTCATCACCCTCGCTGTCTCAATGCAGCATTTGACCGCCAACGGATGGGGTGCAACCACGATGGCATTGCGTGCCTTGACCGAGATCAAGATCTTGTTCATCTCAGTCGAAGTCGGGTTGGTGCTTGGGATTAAAGCCGTCACCACCCCCATCGGCCAAGCGATCTCGTAAATCCTTTTCTCCGCGTCATAGTTAATCACCCCGACTGTCTTGATGTCCTTGATGCTCTCCCAAATGTGCCTGGAACCAAACTCGTTCTTTAACTTCTTATGCTCTGGGACGCCGTATCCCGTCTCTTCGGCAGCCATGCGGCCCAGGCGTTCAGAAGCCAGGAAGGCCGCATCAGCCATGGCGGCGCAAACCCGGTCAACCTGGGCCTGCGAGGCCTTGGCCCAAACCTGTTGGGCCTGGTAAGCCTGCTCAGCCATCTGGCGGGCCTCCTGGATAGAAAGCAAATCTTTGTCAGTCAGGGTCATGACGCTATCCTTCCTTTACCAGTTATAAAACCTGGAGCAAAATGGCCATAGTCATTCCTTGCGATAGACAACCTTACCGCCTACTTCGAGGTGATCAATGACCGCCATGATGACTGCATCTACAGGGCGGTTCTGGGTCAGATCGGTCATGCGTCCGCTCGAGCCGTGAGCTGTCAAGACCAGATCGCCAATGCCCGCATCCAGCGTGTCAACCGCCACGTAGGGTTTGCCGAAGGGAGTACCGGTCTCATCCGCCTGGCGCAAGATGAGCAGCTTGCGTCCGGTCAGTTTCTCATCCTTGATGGTCGAGATGGTCGTTCCGATAACTTTCGCGATCAGCATCCGTCTTCACTCCTTGCGAAATACCACTTCGCCATCCACTTCCAGATGATCGATGACGGCCATCACGACTGCATCCACCGGGCAGTCCTTGGTCAGAAAAGTCTGGCGGGCGCTGGAACCATGGCCGGTCAGCACCAATTCGCCTTCACCGGCGTCCACCAGGTCGACCGCCACAAAGGATTTGTCGATCTCGTTACCGAGATGGTCGGTCTGCTTCAGGATGAGCAACTTATCACCCTTTATTTTAGGATCTTTGATGGTTGAGATGGCCGTGCCGACGACTCTGGCAATCAACATGGTCAGATTTCCTAGTACGCCTTCTCGGGCACGGGAACGCTGTCCATTTTCATATCTACCGCCTGTTCGCCCTGCACGATCTTGACGCCTGCGCTGGCGCCGATGCGGGTCGCGCCGGCCTGGATCATGCTCCTGGCCTCCTCGAAGGTACGCACGCCGCCGGAGGCCTTGACACCCATTTCCGGTCCGACGACGCGCCGCATAAGAGTCACATCTTCGACTGTAGCGCCGCCCCCTGCAAAACCGGTGGAAGTCTTGACATAATCAGCCCCGGCTTGCTTGGCCAGCAGGCAGGCCGTCACTTTCTCTTCATCAGTCAGCAGGGAAGTTTCAATGATCACTTTTACGATCGCTCCAGCGTTATGGGCGGTTTCCACAACGCCCCGGATATCCCGCGCCACCCAGGTATAATCCCCGCCCTTGAGAGCGCCGATGTTGATCACCATGTCGATCTCAGTGGCTCCATCCCGCAAAGCGGTTTCCGTCTCGTACACCTTGGCCTCCGGGGAGGTGGCTCCCAGGGGAAAACCGATCACGGTACATACCTTGACATTGGAACCGCGCAAGAGGTCCGCGCACAGTTTGACGTGACCGGGATTGATACACACAGAAGCAAAGCCATATTTGCGGGCTTCATAGCAAAGCTGGGCAATCTGATCAGGTGTGGCATCCGGTTTCAGTAAAGTATGATCGATCATCGCGGCAATATCCAGGTCGTGAGGGATACCACCCAGGGTGGATGTGATCCGCTCAGCACCCGCATTAATAACGTGACCAACATGATCAAAACAAGTTTTCACACAAATTCCTTCCTCGCATTCCCCAATGCAGTGCTCGCCGTGGGGCAATTTTGTTAGTTGTTCCTGTTCCGCAAGGGCCAGCAGCACCTCGCGGGTGACAACTTCCACAATTCTTTCTACATCTTTCGGGGCGCTTGGCATATTCTTATCCAGATCGTAAATATTTCTTCTCGATAGCCATGATCTTGTCAACGCGCCGGGCGTGACGCCCACCGCCGAATTCGGTCGAAAGCCAGGTGTCCACGATTTGACGGGCCAAATTTTCACCGATCAAGCCGGCACCGAGGGTGAGCACGTTGGCATCATTGTGTTCGCGGCTGTTGACTGCGACTGCGTGGTCGTAGCACATGGCTGCCCGCACGCCTGGTATTTTGTTGGCGGTGATGCAACTTCCGATCCCTGCGCCATCGATGATGATGCCGCGCCAGGCGTAACCCAGGCTTACTTTCTCTGCAACGGCAAAAGCGAAATCAGGATAGTCAACCGATTCGGTGCTGTTCGTGCCGCAGTCAATGACCTGATATCCAGCCTCGGCCAGATGCGAGGCAAGCTTTCCTTTCAGGTCATAGCCGCCGTGATCCGCACCTAG
>JALHUM010000114.1 GCA_022865905.1 Anaerolineales bacterium
ACCCCTCCCGTTCATCCCGCCTCCATGGCTATTTGTTCCTCCTTTGTTCCTCGATTATTTTTTACTCAAAAATCCTATGAACCTCACCGACGAACAATGGCGCTTGATTGAGCCGCTCCTTCCCCCGCCCTCTCCATCCGGCCGCGGCCGCCCTCCCCTTGATCGCCGCGCCGTCCTCGATGGCATCCTCTGGAAGTTCCGCACCGGCAGCCCCTGGTACGACATGCCCCCGGATTACCCCTCCCACCAGACCTGCTACCGCCGTCACCGCAAATAGGCCCGCGACGGAGTGATGCAAAAAATCTACGCCGCCCTGTTTTCCGACCTCAGCACTCGCGGCCGCTTCGACCTCGCCCAGGCCCTCCGGGACGGCGCCATCCGTGTTAACCAAATTGGATCCCTCGGGAGGCTCAAAATCCCACTAACTCTTCGCGATACCTGGCAATGGTCAACCGCCGTTCTTTGCCTCCGCCCGTTATTAGAAAAAGTAAAGCGCAATTATTCCTCGATCCGCATCGTCTTTGAAGAATGTTAATTCGACAATGTTACATTTCCAAGTGGAGAGGAAATCTTCTAACACGAAGGCCACGAAGGGGCACAAAGTAGAACAATGAAGCCGAAAAACAATCGTTCCTTCGTGTGCCTATGTGTCCTTTGTGCTAAAATCTTTTAATGTGACATCGTCAAATTAACCAAACTCGGAAACACCACGGAGGTTACAATAGATGGAAAAGAAAGGCGTTTTCACCAAAATTCTGGCAATTATAGGAACGGTGCTGGTGTGGTTCCCAATTCTGGCACACGTCCTGTTATCTGTGGCCGCATCCATCACAGAGCGCGTGTTCCGGTTCGACTATCTCATGCCTGCTGAGCTGTTCCCGGCTGCCCTGGTCGGCGGAGGGTTGCTCATCTGGGCGGCGCTGCGGGCGCGTTCGCGCTGGGGACTTATCGGCTGGGGTCTCGGCATCGCAGCCGGCTTGCTGGTTGGCAGCCAGGCGCTTGCTGTTGTCACAGGGCTGGCCTCGGGTGAGAGCGAGCCGGCTGGTTGGTGGTGGGCGCTCGTCCTCGCCTCGCTCGTCGTCTATTCACTGACGCTTGTTGTCATCGGCGTTGGCGGAGTGTTGTTGCTGCACGATCTATTCAAGCTTCCTCGGTCGCCAGCAGAGAGTCGCTAGGTTCGCGCGAGCGAGTGCATAAAGAGCATAATATGTCCAACCTGAGCATAGATTTCGCCGGAATGCGCTTCCCGAATCCCTTTATGCTGGCCTCCGCGCCGCCGGCGCGCACAGCCGGGATGATCGAGCGCGCCTTTGCTGCCGGCTGGGGTGGCGCGGTGACCAAGACCATCGGCCTCGAGCCGGCCCAGGATCTCCAGCCTCGTCTCTATCCATTAAACTACCATAAACGCAATGTTGGCTTGGAGAACATCGAGCTGATCTCCCAATTGACCGTCGCGGAATGGCAGGGCGAGATCGCCGAGGTCAAGTCTGCGTATCCCGACCGGCCGCTGTGGGCCAGCATCATGGCTTCCCTGGTCAAGGAAGACTGGCAGCGCCTGGTCGAAGCGCTGCAGGAGGCCGGTCCGGATGCCTTCGAGCTCAACGTCTCCTGCCCGCACGGCATGCCCAGCAAGGGCATGGGGGCGTTCATCGGCCAGAACGCCGAGTTGACCGGCCAGGTGGTCGCTTGGGTGAAAGCGGTCGCCAAAGTGCCCGTGGTGGTGAAGCTGACCCCT